>CBFHCJ010000370.1:0-6951 GCA_965654005.1 uncultured Streptomyces sp.
CAAGGAGCACGCGCACACCCTTGGTGGCACCGTCGCGGCCGAGGCGCTGGCCACGACGCTGCCCCTGGTCGCGGCGCATGGGGGCACGGTGGTCGTCGGCGGCGGCGGACTGACCGGTATCGAGGCCGCGACGGAGCTCGCCGAGGCCTACCCAGGGCTGCGCGTGCGCCTCGTCACGAGCGGCCTGCTCGGCGCCGGTCTCTCCAGGGCGGGGCGCGCGCAGGCCCGTACGGCGGTGAACTCCCGGCGCCGCTTGTCCACGGCCCGGGCTATGACCGCCTCCTCCTCCGGGTTGAGGGAGACGCCGACGCCGAGCGCGTCACGGCCGTGCGCCTCCACGACCGCGACCGACCCCGGGAGCAGCTCCTCGATCACCTGCTTCGACCTCCATCGGCAGAATCCGGCGCAGCTTCCCGGGCGGTTCCGTACGCGGACGCCATTCGCGGGGGTAGCCCACCGACACCTCTTCGAAGCGGACGCCCTCGTGGTGGGTGGTCCGCGGAATGTGCAGATGACCGTAGACCATGCACGCGACTCGGAAGCGGCGGTGCCAGTCGGCGGTCAGCCGGGTGCCGCACCACATGGCGAACTCCGGGTAGCGCAGGATGTCCGTGGGGTGCCGGTCCAGCGGATAGTGGTTCACCAGCACCGTGGGCAGGTCGCCGGGGATCTCCGCCAGCCTGCGCTCGGTCTCGGCGACCCGGGCACGGCACCAGTCCTCGCGGCTCGGGTAGGGGTCGGGGTGCAGCAGGTACTCGTCGGTGCACACGATCCCGGTGCCGTGCGCGTACTGGAGCCCCTGCTCCTTGGTCGTGCAGCCCTTCGGCAGGAACGAGTAGTCGTAGAGCAGGAAGAGCGGCGCGACGACCACCGGACCGCCCGGCCCCTCCCAGACCGGGTAGGAATCCTCGGGGGTGGTCACGCCCAACTCCCGGCACACGGCGACCAGGTGCTCGTACCGCTCGACGCCGCGCAGGGTGACCGTGTCCCTCTGATGGGTCCACAGTTCATGATTACCGGGCGCCCAGATCACCTTGCGAAAGCGGCCGGCGAGCAGTTCGAGGGTCCAGCGGATGTCGGCGACGGTTTCGGCCACGTCACCGGCGACGAGCAGCCAGTCCTCGTCCGACGTGGGCCCCATCCGCTCGACCAGGGCGCGGTTCTCGGGATGTCCGACGTGCAGATCGCTGATCGCGAGCAGTTGTCCACGGCCGTCCGTCGACTCCACTCTCGCCCCTCTCGAAAACCGGATGGGAACACAAGAGCACATCGGGCCGCCGACGGACAAGAGCGACCCGCGGCAGACGCGCGAGCGTCTCGCGAAACAGTCGGCACGGCGTGCGCAAGGACCTCGGAAAACAACCCATTCCGCTTGAACGAGAGCCCGGGAAAATCCGTAACACGCGCGTAGCAGTGGAAGGGTCCGCAAGGGCCTATGATCGCCCCAGCACATCCGCCACGAACGCGTCTTGGCGTGCGGCGGTTCGGTGTACTTCCCTCCCCCCTGGCCGGGCACGGCCTGCTTCGCCCTGCCCGCGAACCCTGAAAGGCGGCCTGCATGGCCTCTCGCGTACGCGTCTGGCTCAACCGCACGTACGCGGAGAACGTGTTCTTCATGGATCAGCTGCGGAGAAATCCCAGCGACCGGGCCGTCGAGATCCATGCCACGCACGGCGACGCCGACTCACCCGTCCTGGCCGCCGCCGACACCGCCGACCTGGAGCCGGAGGGCCTGTCCCCGGCCGCTTACGTCGAGTACGCCCTCGACCAGTGCGCGCGCCGCGGAATCGAGGTGTTCGTACCCCGACTGCACCAGGAGGCGATCGTCGCGCACCGCGCCGAGTTCGAGGCGGCCGGTACGGCACTGCTGGCGCCGTCCGCCGAGGCGATGGCGGTCTTTCAGGACAAGGTGACGGCGTACCAGGCCGTGCAGTCGATCGGGGTCCCGGTGCCACCGTGGTGGCGGGTGACCAACGAGGACGAACTCATCGCGGCCGTCGAGGATTTGGAGGCCGCCGGGCACAAGGCGTGCTTCAAGCCGGCGGCGGGCGCGGGCGGCGTGGGCTTCCGCGTCATCACGCGCGCACCCTTCTCGCTCGTGCACCTGAGCGGGTTCCCGAGCTCGTACGTACAGCTGGACCTGGTCGTCCAGGCGGTGCGCGAGGCTGACGAGCCCGTCGACTGGCTGGTGATGCCGCGCCTGGAGCAGCCCGAGGTGTCGGTCGACTGCCTGACCGGGCCCGACAACCGGATCCGCATGGCGGTGGGGCGCACCAAGAACGGCCGCCGCCGGGGCTTCACCCTGCACGAGCAGTGGCTGGAACCGGCCAAGCGGCTCGCGGAGGGCTTCGGGCTGCACTACCTCTCCAACATCCAGTTCCGGATGTACGGCGAGGAGCCGGTGCTCCTGGACGTCAACACGCGCCCGGCGGGCGGATTGCACCAGCTGTCGCTGTGCGGCATCAACGCGCCTTGGGCGGCAGTGCGGTTGGCGCTCGGCGAGGACCCGGGCGAGGTGGTGCCGCCGTTCCTCGGCACGGATTACACGGTGGTGTCGGGGCCGCGGCCCCTTCGTTCTTTCACGCTGCCTCAGCAGCGGACGGAGGAGCTGGAGCAGGCTCCGATTTTGCCTGTGGTTCCGGTCGACCGGGTCGAGGTGACGGCGGCGGAGGCCCTGCCCCTGTAGAGCGTCCGCCGGGTGCGGAGTGTCTGCGGCGGGCTGGTGAGGGCGGCGTACCGGGCGCCGGCTCGGGCGAACAGCTTCGCCCAGGCCCGTGGGTCGTGGCGGGACGCCGTGAACCGGTCGGACTGGGACATGTACTGGTCGTACGGCACGACGTCTTCGTAGAACGACCAGGACTCCTGGTCCTGAACGCCGTCGACGGCGTGGAACCCCAGTGGACCGGGCGGGCGCACTGTAAGGGCTGCGCCCGCCCGGAGGGCCCTATCGGCTGGTGGCGGCGCGCTCCAGACGGAGTGTCAGGATCTGGAAGGGCCGCAGCTCGACGGCGATCGCGCCCTCGCCGTCGGTGTCCGCCGGTTGCAGCGGCCGCTCCAGCAGATCGGTGATGTGGGCGCCCGCGAGCGGGAAGCCGGTACGCAGCACTCCGCTCGCCCGGCCGCCACGGGATTCGTAGAGCCGTACGACGACGTCGCCCGACTCGTCGTCGGCGAGCTTGACCGCCTCGACGGTCACGCCGTCGCCGTCGACGGAAACGACGGGCTCGGGCGCGCCGGCCGCGTCCGCGACGCGCAGCGGCAGGTTGAGGGCGTAGCCCTCGGCGACCGCGTCCTCGATGCTCGCGCCCGGAAGGAGCGAGTACGTGAAGTGGTGCCTGCCCTGGTCGGCCTCCGGGTCCGGAACGCGCGGCGCCCGCACCAGGCTGAGGCGGACCGTGGTCGTCGTACCTCCCCCAGCCTCCGGCCGGGGGGACCCCCATCTCGCTTCGCTCGCCTCGCGGACCGTACGGGAGACGTCGTGGCCGTAGGTCGAGTCGTTGATGACCGCGACGCCGTAGCCTGGCTCGCCGATGTGCACCCAGCGGTGGCCGTAGACCTCGAAGCGGGCCGCCTCCCAGCTGGTGTTGGTGTGGGTGGGGCGCTGGACGTGGCCGAACTGGATCTCCGCGGAGGAGTGCGGCGCCCGGACGTCCACGGGGAAGGCCGCCTTGAGGATCTTCTCGGCCTCGTGCCAGTCGATGTCGGTCTCGATGTCGATACGAGGGCTGCCGGCCCGCACGGTGATCGTCTGGGTGATCTTCGAGCCCCTGCCGAAGGAGCGCTCCACGCGGATCGCGCCGAGGAGCGGGTCCTGTTCGACGACGGTGACGGAGTCCGCTTCCAGGAGGTCCGTGTAGCGGTTCTTGTAGTGCTTGTCGATGTCCCAGGCGTCCCAGTAGTTGGGGAGGTCGGTGTGCAGGCGGAGCAGGTTGCCCTGGTCGGCGAGGACTTCGCGGTTCGCCCGCAGATCGTAGACGGACGACAGTGTGCCGTCTTCCGCCACCTGCACACGCACCAGCCCGTTGTCGAGCGTGCGACCCGAGACCGTCACGGGGGTCGGCATCTGCTCGGCGGCCGCGGGCGCACTGCCGTTCGCCGGGACCTCGACGTACATCGGGACACCGGTGGACGTCCGGATGACCTCGGCCCGGTCGAAGGGGCTGGTGTTGAACACCCGGGCGCCGCCCCCGCCGAGCGCGGCCACGGCCTCGGCCGTCAACTCCTCCAGCTCCCCGGCCACACGGGCGTACTCCGCCTCCGCCTCCCGGTGCACCCAGGCGATGGACGACCCGGGCAGGATGTCGTGGAACTGGTGGAGCAGGACCGTCTTCCACAGCCGGTCGAGCTTCTCGTACGGGTAGGAGTAGCCCGGTGCGTGCAGCGCAGCCGTCGTCGCCCACAGCTCAGCCTCGCGAAGCCGGTGTTCGGAGCGCCGGTTGCCCTGTTTGGTGCGGGCCTGGGAGGTGTATGTGGCGCGGTGCAGCTCCAGGTAGAGCTCACCGGCCCAGACCGGGGCGTCGGGGTATTCGTCACGCGCGGCCTTGAAGAACGCGTCGGGGTGTTCCACCACGACCTTGGGCGAGCCCTCCAGGTCCTTCAGGCGCCGCGCCCGTTCCATGATCTCGCGGGTGGGGCCGCCGCCGCCGTCACCCCAGCCGAAGGGCGCGAGAGAGCGCGTGGCTCCTCCCTTCTCCTGGTAGTTGCGCACCGCACGGGCCATCTCCTCCCCGCTGAAGCGGGCGTTGTAGGTGTCGATCGGCGGGAAGTGCGTGAAGATTCGGGTGCCGTCGATGCCTTCCCACCAGAAGGTGTGGTGCGGGAACTTGTTGGTCTGGTTCCAGGAGATCTTCTGGGTGAGGAACCAGTCGTTGCCGGCCAGTTTGGCCAGCTGCGGATAGGCCGCGTTGTAGCCGAAGGAGTCCGGCAGCCACACGCCCTTGGTCTCGATGCCGAAGTGTTCGATGAAGAAGCGCTTGCCGTGGATCAGCTGGCGGGCGATCGCCTCGCCGCCGGGCAGGTTGCCGTCGGCCTCCACCCACATACCGCCGACCGGTGCCCACTGGCCCTTACTCACCGACTCCTGGATGCGGGCCCACACGTGCGGGTAGTTGTCGCGCACCCACTCGTACTGCTGGGCCTGCGAGCAGGCGAAGACGAACTCCTCGTACTCGTCGGCCAGTGACGTGACGTTGGAGAAGGTGCGGGAGGTCTTGCGCTTGGTCTCGCGGATCGGCCACA
Source organism: uncultured Streptomyces sp. (assembly GCA_965654005.1). Taxonomy (GTDB): domain Bacteria; phylum Actinomycetota; class Actinomycetes; order Streptomycetales; family Streptomycetaceae; genus Streptomyces. The sequence continues at coordinate 5,239 of CBFHCJ010000370.1, forward strand.
GCCACGCCGAGTCGATATGGGCGTGGCCGACGCCGGAGATCACGTGGGCGCTGGCGTTCGCGGGCTTGGACAGCACCGGCTTCAGCGCGTCGCGCACCTCGGCCGCCGAGCCGGAGATGTCGTCCAGGTCAAGGAGGTCCATCGCCCGGTCGAGGGCGTGCATGATCTCGTGCCGGCGCGGGTCGTGCTCACCGAGCTCCAGCATCAGCTCCCGCAGCACCTGGACGTCGAGGTCGAGATGCCAGACCTGCTCGTCCAGTACCGCGATGTCGGCACGACGGAATGTATAAAGTGGATGGTCGCCCGCCGTCAGTACATCGCCCAATGGCGTCGGCCCGGCGAAGTCGCCTGCGAGGATGTCCGGGTTGGAGGCGGCCTCGACCAGGTAGTGGATCTCCTCGCCACCCACGGCCTGGTCGGCGATCGGCACGTACTGGTTGAGCGGGTTGACGGCCTTCAGCGGCGTCCCGTCCGTGAGGTGGACCAGGGCCTCGGCTTGATTGCCGGGCCAGTCGCCTACGAAGCCGAGGTCGATCACGGCCTCGACGCGCCGGCCGGCGAAGTCGGCGGGCACCCGGCCACACATCCGGAACCAGGTCGTCCCCCAGGGCGGGCCCCACGGGGTGTCCATCACGAAGGGTGCGTACGGGGCGGCCGCGGCCTCCTCGAAGGGCACCGGTTCCCCCGGAGCCTGCCATGCCTCCACCTCGAAGGGGACGGTGGCCGCGTAGACCGCGGGCTTGATGCACTGGTTGTGGAGGCGCTCTACGCGCTCCTCGATCCGGCGGCGTTCGTCGTGCATGGGAAGTCTCCAGTAGAGCCGGGGAAAGCGCTTTCCGTAGAGGCTTACTCAAGATACGCCAAGCCGGGGTGGACCTCGGTGTAGCCCTCGACCAGTCTGCGGGCGACGTTCACGGAGTCGACCAGCGGATGCAGCGCGAAGGCCTTCACGGCCGTCGCCCGGGAGCCCGATTCGGCGGCGGCGAGCACCTCACGCTCGACGGCCTTGACCGCGCAGACCAGGCCGGTGGCGTGGTCGGGCAACGGGTCGACCGCCACCGGGTGGGCGCCGTTGGCGTCGACCAGGCACGGGACCTCGATGACGGCCTCGGCGTCCAGCACGGAGAGCGTGGTGCGGTTGCGGACATCGAGGATCAGGGTCGTGCGCTCGTCGCGGGCGATCGCCCGCATCAGGGCGAGGGCGACCTTCTCGTAGCCGCCGGAGAGGTCGTCGGCATCGCGTTCGCCGGCACCGGCCGTCTCCCGGTTCTCGGCCATGTAGGTGGCCTCGCGCTCGGCGCGGGTGCGGTCCCAGACCCCCAGCGCGGAGGCGTCCGACAGCTTGACCTCCTCGTAGAAGTGGGCCTGCTGGTCGCGGAGGAAGGCGCCGCGGGTCTTCTCGGCCTCCTGGTACGCGCGGACGGCCTCGCGGTTGAAGTAGTAGTAGTGCAGATACTCGTTGGGGATCGCACCCAGGGACTGGAGCCAGTCCACGCCGAAGAGCTTGCCCTCCTCGAAGGAGCCGAGCAGGTCGGGGTCGGCGAGCAGGCGCGGGAGTTCGTCACGTCCGGCGACGCGCAGGCCGCGGACCCAGCCGAGGTGGTTGAGGCCGACGTAGTCGATCCACGCCTCCTTCGGGTCCGCGCCGAGCACCCGTGCGATACGGCGGCCGAGGCCGACCGGCGAGTCGCAGATGCCGATGACGCGGTCGCC
>CBFHCJ010000371.1:0-6942 GCA_965654005.1 uncultured Streptomyces sp.
CTGCAGGCCATGGCGGCGATGTGCGAGGGCGGCCAGGTCGCCGACGTGATCGTCGCCGTCGCGTCCATCGACCCCGTGATGGGAGGCGTCGACCGGTGACCACCAGTTCTTCGGAGCGGGGCGTCGGCCTGGGCATGCCGCAGCTGCCCGCGCCCGACTACCCGGACGACGTTCGAGCACGGCTCGAGCGGGACGCGCGCGAGATCATCGGCCGCTACCCGGACGCGCGGTCCGCCCTCCTGCCGTTGCTGCACCTCGTGCAGTCGGAAGAGGGTCATGTCACGCGCACCGGGATGCAGTTCTGCGCGGACATGCTTGACCTGACCACGGCCGAGGTCACCGCAGTCGCCACCTTCTACACGATGTACCGGCGCGGGCCGTCCGGTGACTACCAGGTGGGCGTCTGCACCAACACCCTGTGCGCCGTGATGGGCGGCGACGCGATCTTCTCCGCCCTCCAGGAGCACCTGGGCGTCGGCAACGGCGAGACCACCGACGACGGCAAGGTCACCCTGGAGCACATCGAGTGCAACGCGGCCTGCGACTACGCACCGGTCGTGATGGTCAACTGGGAGTTCTTCGACAACCAGACCCCCGAGAGTGCCAAGCGCCTCGTGGACGACCTGCGGGCGGGACGGCAGGTGGAACCCACCCGAGGCGCCCCCTTGTGCACCTTCAAGGAGACCGCCCGGATGCTGGCCGGCTTCCCCGACGAACGGGACGGGGCCGTCGAGGCGACAGGCAGCGCGGGCCCGGCGTCGCTGGTCGGGCTGCGGCTGGCCAAGGGGGAGACCCCCGCCGCGCGCGTGGTGCACCCGCGGGACGGCGGGCCGCACGACGAGCCGCCGGGGGACGCGGCGGTGCACGAGCCGTCCCCGGCCGAGCACCTCAGCTCGCACGACGCGCCGCAGGACACATCGGCCTCCGACCCCTCCCACCCGTCGCCCACCACCACCCGTGACGGAGGGGCTTCGCCCCACACTTCTGATTCGGCTGGGCCCGTCGCCGAGGAGGGGCAGTGATGACCTTGGCACCCGAGAATGGGGGCACCTCCCGCCCGAGCGGATTCGAGGGTGGGGGAGAGACGAGCCCCGAGAAGCTGCTCGTACCCGTGCTGTCGGCCTTCTGGGACGAGGACAAGTCCTGGACGCTGGACGTCTACCGGAGGCACGAGGGATACGAGGGGCTTCGCAAGGCGCTCGCCATGTCGCCGGACGACGTGATCGCGTACGTCAAGGAGTCCGGACTGCGCGGGCGCGGCGGCGCGGGATTCCCGACGGGAATGAAATGGCAGTTCATCCCCCAGGGTGATGGCAAGCCTCACTATCTAGTTGTCAACGCCGACGAATCGGAGCCCGGAACGTGCAAGGACATTCCGCTCCTCTTCGCGAACCCGCATAGCCTCATCGAGGGCATCGTCATCGCGTGTTATGCCATCAGGTCTTCGCATGCCTTCATCTATCTGCGTGGTGAAGTCGTCCCCGTATTGCGGCGGTTGCACGAGGCCGTGCGCGAGGCCTACGCGGCGGGCTACCTCGGCGAGAACATCCTGGGCAGCGGACTCGACCTCGAACTCACCGTGCACGCGGGTGCGGGCGCGTACATCTGCGGTGAGGAGACCGCACTGCTCGACTCGCTCGAAGGCCGCCGTGGTCAACCGCGGCTCCGTCCCCCCTTTCCTGCGGTCGCGGGCCTCTACGCGTGCCCGACTGTTGTGAACAACGTCGAGTCGATCGCGTCGGTTCCCGCGATTCTGAACCAGGGCAAGGAATGGTTCCGGTCGATGGGAAGCGAGAAGTCCCCGGGCTTCACGCTCTACTCGCTCAGCGGCCATGTCGCGAGCCCGGGCCAGTACGAGGCCCCGCTCGGCGTCACGCTCCGCCAGCTGCTCGACATGAGCGGCGGCATGCGGCCCGGCCACCGCCTCAAGTTCTGGACGCCGGGCGGCTCCTCGACGCCGATGTTCACCGACGAACACCTCGACGTCCCGCTCGACTACGAGGGCGTGGGCGCCGCCGGCTCCATGCTCGGCACCAAGGCCCTGCAGTGCTTCGACGAGACGACCTGCGTCGTGCGCGCCGTCACCCGCTGGACCGAGTTCTACGCGCACGAGTCCTGCGGCAAGTGCACACCCTGCCGCGAAGGGACGTACTGGCTCGTGCAGTTGCTGAGGGACATCGAGGCGGGCAAGGGCACGATGTCCGACCTCGACAAGCTGAACGACATCGCCGACAACATCAACGGCAAGTCGTTCTGCGCCCTCGGCGACGGCGCCGCCTCACCCATCTTCTCCTCCCTCAAGTACTTCCGCGACGAGTACGAGGAGCACATCACGGGCCGGGGCTGCCCCTTCGACCCGGCCAAGTCCACGGCCTGGGCGGACAAGCCCGCGGAGGTGAACGCATGACCGTACAGCAGTCCAGCAGCGGCTTCGCCGCGGGCCAACGCTCCGCCGGGGGCGGTGCGGCGGCGGTCCCGCCGGAGGACCTCGTCTCGCTGACGATCGACGGCATCGAGATCAGCGTGCCCAAGGGCACCCTGGTCATCCGGGCCGCCGAACAGCTCGGCATCGAGATCCCCCGGTTCTGCGACCACCCCCTGCTCGACCCGGCCGGTGCCTGCCGTCAGTGCATCGTCGAGGTCGAGGGCCAGCGCAAGCCCATGGCGTCGTGCACCATCACGTGCACGGACGGGATGGTGGTGAAGACCCACCTCACCTCGCCGGTCGCCGAGAAGGCCCAGAAGGGTGTGATGGAGCTCCTGCTCATCAACCACCCGCTGGACTGCCCGGTCTGCGACAAGGGCGGCGAGTGCCCGCTGCAGAACCAGGCCCTGTCGCACGGCAACGCCGAGTCCCGCTTCGACGGGAAGAAGCGCACGTACGAGAAGCCCGTCCCGATCTCCACGCAGGTACTGCTCGACCGCGAGCGGTGCGTGCTGTGCGCCCGCTGCACCCGGTTCGCCAACCAGATCGCGGGCGACCCGATGATCGAGCTGCTCGAACGGGGCGCGCTCCAGCAGGTCGGCACCGGTCAGGGCGACCCGTTCGAGTCGTACTTCTCCGGCAACACCATCCAGATCTGCCCGGTCGGCGCGCTCACGTCGGCGGCGTACCGCTTCCGCTCCCGGCCCTTCGACCTCGTCTCGTCGCCGTCCGTGTGTGAGCACTGCTCCGGTGGCTGCGCGACCCGCACCGACCACCGGCGCGGCAAGGTCATGCGGCGCCTCGCGGCCAACGACCCCGAGGTCAACGAGGAGTGGATCTGCGACAAGGGGCGGTTCGCGTTCCGGTACGCGCAGCTCAGGGACCGGCTCGACACTCCGCTGGTCCGGGGCGAGTCCGGTGAGCTGCAGCCCGCGTCCTGGCCCGAGGCGCTGGCGGCCGCCGCCCAGGGCCTGCTCGCCGCGCGGGGCCGGGCCGGAGTGCTGACCGGCGGCCGGCTCACCGTCGAGGACGCCTACGCGTACAGCAAGTTCGCGCGCGTGGCGCTCGATACGAACGACATCGACTTCCGCGCGCGCGTGCTCAGCGGCGAGGAGGCCGACTTCCTGGCCGCCCGGATCGCCGGCCGCGGCCGCGACCTCGACGGCAGGGGCGTCACGTACGCCTCTCTGGAGAAGGCGCCCGCCGTCCTGCTCGTCGGGTTCGAGGCCGAGGAGGAGGCGCCCGGCGTCTTCCTGAGGCTGCGCAAGGCCTGGCGGGGGCACGGGCAGCAGGTCTTCTCGATCGCCACGCACGCCACCCGGGGCCTGACGAAGGCCGGTGGCACGCTGCTGCCCGCCGCTCCCGGCACCGAGACCGTGTGGCTGGACGCTCTGACGAGCCGGGTCGGTCTGGACCAGGACGGGATGAAGGCCGCCGAGGCCCTGCGTACCGAGGGCGCGGTGATCGTCGTCGGTGAACGCCTCGCCGGAGTGGCGGGCGGGCTCACCGCCACCGTACGGGCCGCCGCCGCGACCGGCGCCGAGCTGGTGTGGATCCCGCGCCGGGCCGGGGAGCGCGGCGCGATCGAGGTGGGTGCGCTGCCCTCGCTGCTGCCGGGCGGACGTCCGGCCACGGACCCCCGCGCGCGGGACGAGGTCGCCGCCGCCTGGGGCGTCGCCGAACTCCCGCACCGCTACGGCCGCGACACGGACCAGATCGTCGAGGCCGCGGCCACCGGCGAACTGGGGGCGCTGGTGGTCGCAGGCGTCGAGCCCGCCGACCTGCCCGACCCGCAACGCGCGCGTGAAGCACTCTCCGCGGTGGGCTTCCTGGTCTCGCTCGAACTGCGTCCCAGTGACGTCACCGAACACGCGGACGTGGTGCTGCCGGTCGCGGCGGTCGCCGAGAAGGCCGGCACCTTCCTCAACTGGGAGGGCCGGGCCCGGCTCTTCGAGGCCGCGCTCAAGCCCGATCAGATGACCCGCCCCCTGGCGCCCACCGACCTGCGGGTGCTCCACATGCTCGCCGACGCGATGGACGTCCATCTGGGGCTGCCCGATCTGCGCACCGCGCGCGTGGAGCTGGACCGGCTCGGCGCATGGGACGGCCTGCGGGCCACCGACCCCCTGGCGATCGCCGCTCAGCCGCCGCGACCGGCCGTCGGGGAGGCCGTGCTCTCCGGCCACCGGCTGCTGCTCGACCAGGGCCGCCTCCAGGACGGCGACGACGCGCTCGCCGGCACCCGGCACGCGGCACGCGCGCGCGTGTCGGCCGCCACCGCCGCCGAGGCGGGCGTCGAGGACGGCGGCGTCCTGGCCGTCAGCGGCCCGAACGGAACCGTCGAACTCCCGCTTCAGATCACCGAGATGCCCGACCGCGTGGTCTGGCTCCCGATGAACTCCGCGGGCGGCGGCGTTCCCTCAGACACCGGGGCGCTGCCCGGCACCCTCGTCCGCATCGGCCCGGCGACACGTGACGCCGAAGCCCCCGAGGAGGTGGAGGCATGAGCACGTACCTCGCCACTGAAGACCTCTCCATGTTCGGCCGCGACCCATGGTGGCTGGTCGTCATCAAGGCGGTCTTCTGCTTCGCCTTCCTGATGGTGACCGTGCTGTTCTCCATCGTCTGGGAGCGCAAGGTCGTGGCCTGGATGCAGCTGCGTATCGGCCCCAACCGGCACGGCCCCTGGGGCATGCTCCAGTCGCTCGCCGACGGTGTGAAGCTGATGCTCAAGGAAGACGTCATCGTCAAGCGCGCGGACAAGGTGGTCTACGTCCTCGCGCCGATCGTCGCGGCCATCCCGGCCTTCATGGCGGTCGCGGTGATCCCTTTCGGGCCCGCCGACAACGAGATCTCGATCTTCGGCCACCGCACCACGATGCAGCTCACAGACCTGCCGATCGCGATGCTGTACATCCTCGCGGTCGCCTCGGTGGGCATCTACGGGATCGTGCTGGCGGGCTGGAGCTCCGGGTCCACCTACCCGTTGCTGGGCGGTCTTCGCTCGTGCGCGCAGATGATCTCGTACGAGATCGCCATGGGCGCCGCCTTCGCCTCCGTGTTCCTCTACTCGGGGTCGATGTCGACGTCGAGGATCGTGGAGCAGCAGCACGACCGCTGGTACATCCTGTTGCTGCCGGTTTCGTTCATCATCTACATCGTCACGATGGTCGGCGAGACCAACCGCGCCCCCTTCGACATGCCGGAGTCCGAGGGCGACCTGGTCGGCGGCTTCAACACCGAGTACTCGTCGATCAAGTTCGCGATGTTCATGCTCGCCGAGTACGTGAACATGGTGACGGTCTCGGCCGTGTCGACCACGCTCTTCCTGGGCGGCTGGCGGGCCCCGTGGCCGATCAGCACCGCCTGGGCGGGCGCGAACCACGGCTGGTGGCCGCTGCTCTGGTTCGTCATCAAGGTGCAGCTGCTGCTGTTCCTCTTCATCTGGCTGCGCGGCACGCTGCCGCGTGTCCGCTACGACCAGCTGATGAAGCTCGGCTGGAAGGTCCTGATCCCGGTCTCCGTGGTCTGGCTGATGCTCGTCGCGACCGTACGGGCGCTTCGTAACGAAAACTATGGTTTCGGCGATATCGCCCTGTACATCGCCGGCGGTGTCCTCGCGTTGCTGTTGCTGTCGTTCGTCGCCGACATGTTCCGCGAGAAGGCGAAGGAAGCCGCGCGGCCCGCCGAGGAGCCCGCCGCCGCCTTCGATCCGATGGCGGGCGGATTCCCCGTACCGCCGCTACCGGGACAGACGCCGCCGCCGGTGCCGAGGCGCCGCCCGCGCCGTGACCGGGAGCTGATTGTCAGTGGTGGGTCGGACACTGTCAGTGACGGATCTTCGGATGGAAAGGAGGCGTCCGATGGCTGAGGAACCCAAGGAGGCCGGGCAGTCCGGCTTCCAGAACCCCGTGGCCGGCTTCGCCGTGACCTTCAAGGCCATGTTCAAGAAGCGGCTGACCGAGCAGTACCCGGAGCAGAAGAAGACCACGGCTCCGCGGTTCCACGGACGGCACCAGCTCAACCGCCATCCGGACGGCCTGGAGAAGTGCGTCGGCTGCGAGCTGTGCGCCTGGGCCTGCCCCGCCGACGCGATCTACGTGGAAGGCGCGGACAACACGGACGAGGAGCGCTACTCGCCGGGCGAGCGGTACGGGAGGGTGTACCAGATCAACTACGCCCGCTGCATCCTGTGCGGCCTGTGCATCGAGGCATGCCCCACGCGCGCGCTCACGATGACGAACGAGTTCGAGCTGGCGGACTCCAGCCGCGCCAACCTCATCTACACCAAGGAGCAGCTGCTCGCCGGCCTCGAAGAGGGCATGGTCGACACGCCCCACGCCATCTACCCCGGGATGGACGAGCAGGACTACTACCGGGGTCTGGTGACGGAGGCGGCGCCCGGCACGGTGCGCCAGGTCGCCGTGTCCACGGGCGAGAAGCCTGAGGAAGAGGGGGCTGACGCATGAGTTTCCTGAGTCAACCCCTACGCCGCCATGGGTGTGTCGGAGGCCGTG
>CBFHCJ010000372.1:0-6942 GCA_965654005.1 uncultured Streptomyces sp.
GATGTTCTGCGGGATCTGCGCACGAGGATGACCCCACCGCTGCACAGCACCGCTCGCTGGCTCGACTTTGATGCCGGCCACCGGGTGGTCAGCCAGTTCGACGCCGGCGTCGCGGCGGATCGCGTCAACGCCGAACTCCGGGTCGAGGACATCCGCCGCTCCCGGCTCGTCATCGCAATCGAGGATGACGCGGGCACCTCGATGGCGCGCGGGGAAGTCGGTGTTGCGCTCGGCGTACAAATCCCCGTCCTGCTCGTCGGCGCCTCCTCCGCAGAGCTTGATGCTCACTCGGGCATCGCGCTCGCCCCAGATACCGACGCGGCCCTGGCTGCCGCAGAGGTGTGGGCAACCGGATAATCATGGGCTCCAATCGCCACAAACGGGACGAAGCCCTTTCGTGACGAACTGAGCCTTCCAGAGGTTGTCAAGGGCTTCTTGAAAGGTGGCCACGAAGTGGCCACGCCCCGCGTTAGCCAGCCCGCGTCGCGCAGGCCCCCTCATGGCCACCTGATTCATCCCATTCGTGACCTCCTTTGCCCCTGTCACGCCTCCGGACGTCGCTGTCGTCGCCCGAGAGATGGCCACGAAGTGGCCACGGTTTGGCGTACCGGTGCCACATGAAACGGACCACGATTGATCACGAATGCACTCTCCCCGTCCCCACGCCCATCCATCTCCTCGAGGCTTCTGGGCATCTCCGTCGCCCCGCTGCCCTGAGCCGAGGACCCGACCCTCACCCAAGGACCCCAGCCCGTGACTTCGATATTCGAAGCAGCCACTGCGGTGCTCGGCGCCACGACAGCCGTTGGCGCCGTTGCCACGGTCCGCCTGGCCCGCTCCCGCGCGGCCCTGTCCCGAGATCACGCCACGCTCACGGACCAGCACAGGACGCAGGGACACCTCCTGGCAACGGCCGGAGCCCGCGAGACGATGCTGCACGACGAGCTGCGGCACTTACTGAATACCCGCCTCCCCGCACGGGCACTGAACCTGATCAGTGATCACTACCCGGTTCCCGGCCTGCTGCATGAAAGCCTCGCCGGCACCGACTACGCGAAGCTGCTCGATGCCGTCCAGGACCTTTTCGTGACCACGGTTCTCGAAGAACGGAGCCGTATCGACTCCGCCGCCCGTGCGGCCTTGCGCGGCGCCTGCGTGGAGATGCAAGCGAAGGCGTACCAGCTGCAGGAATTGCTCGTTGCACTCCAAGGCGAGTACCAGGATGAGAAGACCCTCAAGGACTTCTTCCGCATCGACCACCACAACGAGCAGTTCACCCGCCTGGTCCAGAAGGCCGCGATCGTGAGCGGTGGATGGCCTGGCCTCGTCCGCCCGGACACCCACCTCCCGGATGTCGTCACCGGCGCCAAGTCGCGCCTGCACGGCTACGAGCGGGTCAAGATCCACTCAAAGCTGCTTGCCGACAACGTTGGCCTGGCCGGCCACGTCGCCGAACCGATCGCCGTCGTCTGCGCCGAACTCATGGCGAACGCTCTGGAGTCGTCGCGCGGCGACCTCTCAGTGGAAGTCGCTCTCCTGCAGACCGACAACGGCACCGTCTGCATCCAGATCGATGACGCGGGCAAGGGGATGACCGCCGAGGCCGCAAAGCGGGGGGCTCGACTCGTCTCCGGGAAAAGTCCGCAGAGCGTGCTCCTCACGGAACTGGGCGACCCCCCTGCTCTCGGCTTTGCGGCCTGCGGCCGACTCGTCGCCGACTACGGATTCCAGGTCTTCGTCGACCGGGTCTCCGACTACGGCGGTGTCCGTGCGGTGATCGCCGTTCCCCCGGAGCTGTTGGCCGTGATCGACGAGGAAGCCGAGCCGCTGTCGGCCATGGCGCCTCGCCCTGCCGCCGCCCCGCTCGCTCCCCGCCCCCCTGCCCCTCCTGCGGCGTCCGCTCCGGCCGCGGGCCCCCGGGACGCCTCGTCCCTGCCGCAGCGAAAGGCACGCCGTCGGAACCGCCCGGCACCCGTAGCCCATGAGCGAGAGCCGCGTGAGGCACAACCACCGGATCCGGACTCAGCCTTCACGGACTGGGACGCCTACGAGCGAGGCATCGCCGCCGGACGCGCCGACACCCCCACCCACACGGAACCAGACACCGAGGACTAGACATGAGCAGCGCAACGCTCCGCGAACGGATCGGTAACCCTTCCTGGGTCCTGGACCCGATCACCAAAATCAAAGGCGTCAGGAACGCCGTGATCCTGTCCGCCGACGGCATGGTTGTCGGCGCTTCCGACAGCGCCGACAGGGACACCGCCGACAAGATCGCCGCGATGGCCTCCTCCCTTCAGAGCGCAGCACGTGCCGCGGCCATCGAGGCCCTGGACGCACCCGCAGACTCCCCGGCCTCGACCATCACCGTCGAGCTGGAGGCCCCTCCGAAGAAGGATTCGGAGGAGCGGATCGTTCTGGGCAGGCTCACCATGATGCCCGCCGGGAAGAAGACCAACTCCTTCATCGTCGTCGCCTACGACCCGGACACGCCGATGGGCATCATCGCGCACGCGATGGCCACGCAGGCGAAGAAGCTGGGTGAATCGCTCATGTCCGTCTCCGCGCGCACCGAGAACTCGACGTCATGACCCGGGGCCAGGTACGGAGGATCGTCCCGAGCTACCTGGCAACCGGAGGCAGCGGTACCCCCACCCGCAACACGCTCCAATCTCTTACCGCGCTCACCGCCACCGGCCTGCCATCCGCTTCTCACCACACCCCCGCGCAGCAGCGCTTCCTCGACCTGGTCGGGAAGGGCTCTTTAACGATCATGGAGTCCGCCGCCTACCTCCGCCTGCCGACCGGGGTGTGCAAGATGCTCGCCTCCCAGCTCATCGACGAGGGCCACTTGCGAGCCAGTGCGCCCCAGGTCAACCGGCACGACAGGTCTGTTCTTGAAAGGGTTCTCCATGGACTCGAAGCCCTCTAGCAGCAGCCCGGCGGCATTGCCGGCCCCGGTCTACCTCCCTGCAGAGGACTACGACCGGGAGAAGATCCTGATCGCAGGGCCCTTCGGCATCGGCAAGACGACCGCGATCGAAACGGTGTCGGAGATCAAGAGCCTCCACACCGAGGAGGTCATGACCCACGCTGCCGCCGACGTGGACGACCTCCATGTCGAGGACAAGACCACCACCACGGTCGCCATCGACTTCGGACGACTCACCCTCCCCCAAGCCGGCATCGTGCTCTACCTGTTCGGCACGCCCGGACAAGAGCGCTTCCGCCCCATGTGGAAGGACCACGCCCTGGGCGCCCTGGGCGTGCTGATCCTGGTCGACACCCGCAGGCTGGACGACTCCTTCGACGTCATGGATCTCGTCGAAGAGTCCGGCCTGGACTACGCAATCGCGGTCAACCAGTTCCCGGACTCACCCGAGTTCGACCTCGACATCGTGCGCGCCAAGCTCGACCTTGAGGACCACACCCCCATCGTCACCGTCGACGCACGCGACCGGGACTCCACTCTGAGCGCCCTGAAAGTTCTCACCGCCTACCTCATCACCCGTGCCGGAGACGCCCCCTCGTGACCACCATGCCGAACGCCGCCGTGCCGCTCTACGTGCCGGAGCACGCCGCCGACCCCCAGCGCAGCTTCGCCATGCTGCGCGAGCAGGGGCCCGTGGGCCTCGCAGAAATCGACCCCGGCGTCTTCGTCTGGGTGATCACCGATTACCGAGCCGCCCTCGACCTGTTCCACGACACCACCCGCACGTGGACCAAGGACACCCGGGGATGGATGGAGCACCTGCCGCCTGACAGTCCGATCATGCCGCTCGTCCAGTGGCGTCCCAGCCTCTTCTTCGCCGACGACGAGCAACACGCCCACCTGCGCAACGTCGTCACCGACAGCTTCGCCCTCCTCGATCCCCAGCACGTACGGGACGTGACCCGCCGGCACGCCGATACCCTCCTGCGCGAATTCGCCCACGCGGGAAACGCCGACCTCGTCAGCCAGTACGCCCGCCGGCTGCCGCTGATGGTCCTGAACTCCCTGTTCGGCATGGGCGACGAGCGCGCCTCCCAGCTCTTCACGGCGATCGAGTCGATGATGAGCACCGACCTCCAGACCAAGGCCGCAGGCGAGCAGTCCCTCCAGGCCTACCTGGTCGCCCTGTACCAGATGAAGGCCGCCCAGCGTGGCCGCGATCTGACCTCCTGGTTCATAGACCACCCCAGCGGCCTCACACCGGACGAGGTGATCAACCAGGTTCTGATCACTCAGGGCGCCGCGTACGACACGCTGGCAGGTCTCATCGCCAACACCTTCCTCCGGATGCTCTCCGACGAGCGTTACCGCGGCACCCTGACCACCGGCAGCCTGCCCATCGAGCACGCCGTCGACGACGTCCTGTGGAGCGACCCGCCGCTGGCCATGTACAGCCTCCACCGGCCGCGCCACGACATCACGTTCCACGGCCGGGACATCAAGGCCGGCCATCCCGTCATGGTGTCCTACGCCGCGGTCAACACCTGCCCCTACGCGGACCAGGTCGAGGGCGGACACCGCTCGGACCACCGGGCTCACCTGGCCTTCGCCGCGGGCCCTCATGAGTGCCCCGCCCGTTCCATCGCCCTGGTCGTCACGATCGCCGCGATCGAGCGACTCACGTCGTACCTCCACGACATCGAACTCACCGTTCCCAGCCAGGAGTTGACGTACCGGGCCCATCCCATCTACCGCATCCTCACCTCACTGCCCTGCCGCTTCACCCCGCGATCCGCCGACGGCCAGCAGCCCACGCCCTGGACCCAGCGCGCCACACCCCCGAACCACGCGACCTCACGGGCCGCAATGTCCTCTTGATCACCTGAACGCGCGCACGCCCACGTGCCGCGACGCCATACCAGGGTCGAGAGAGCCCTCTCGATCAACCCACCAGCCGCTCGGTTCGCCGGAGGGGCTCCTACCCCTGCCCGCTTTCGAGGAAAAGGAATCCGCTCATGACGGTTCTTGAACGCAAAGGGGTAAGCCCACCGATGACCCACACAGCCCGCGCAGTCGGCACACCGGACCTCTCCGCCGTACGACTCGGCGTCGACGCGATACTGCGCAAGTTCCTCGACCGAAAGGAGGAGGCTGCCCCGGGGCCCGAGATGGCGCCGCTGTTCACCACCCTGCGCCATCTCCTGACCAGCGGCAAACAACTGCGCGCACAACTATGCGTCGCCGGCTGGCATGCCGGAGGCGGGCACGAGAACGCAAGCATGGCTACGACTGCCGCTGCTGCCTTGGAGCTGTTCCAGACCTTCGCCCTGATCCACGACGACGTCATGGACGCCAGTGACACCCGCCGCGGGCGCCCCTCCGCCCACCACGCCCTGTCCGCCGCGTACACAGCAGGCGGCGGCCGGCGCAGCAGAAGCGACTCGCACGGCCTGAACGCCGCCGTCCTGCTCGGAGACCTCGCCCTGGTGTGGTCCGATGAGCTCCTCCACGAAGGGATCGAACCCAGCGCCCTGTCCCGGGCCTTGCCGCTCGTGGCTGCCATGCGCAGCGAGCTGGTCTACGGGCAGTACCTGGATCTGCTGTCGACCGACCGGCTGTCGGGAGACGTTGAGATCGCGCTGCGGGTCGTGCGGTACAAGACGGCGAAGTACACCGTGGAGCGGCCACTGCACATCGGCGCGGCTCTCGCCGGCGCCGGCCCCGACATCCTCGAGGCGTGCAGTGCCTTCGCTCTCCCGCTGGGAGAAGCGTTTCAGCTGCGTGACGATCTTCTGGGCGTGTTCGGCGACCCCGCCGAAACCGGCAAGCCGGTCGGCGATGACCTCCGCGAGGGCAAGGCCACGGTCCTCCTGGCGCTCGCCGTGCAGCGGGCCTCCAGCGAGCAGCTGCGCGTGCTGCGCATGCTGGTCGGCCGTCCCGACCTGGCCGAGGAGGACACCCTCCGCGTCCGATCCATCTTCGAGGAGACCGGTGCCCGCGAACGTGTGGAGGAGATGATCAGCTCCCAACGCTCGGCGGCCGTCGCCGCGCTCGAGCAGGCTCCCATCCATGCGTCCGCGGCGGGTGCGCTGCGCGACATAGCCCGGATAGCCACGGAGCGGCGAGCATGACCGGCGCCCACAGCCACACGGACCCGACGCACCTGCCGCGCGTGCCGCAGACCTACGACTCCCGGGCCGCGCTCCTCATTGCAGAAGTCGACCGGGACCCATGGGGCAGCGTCCGCGCATCACTGTATGAGACGGCCCGGGTCATCTCCTTCGCGCCGTGGCTGTCCGGGCATAAGCGGCGCCTAGCATGGCTGCTGAAACAGCAGTTTCCCGACGGCAGTTGGGGTGAGGGGCCCGCGCCGTACCGTCTGCTGCCGACGCTCAGCGCGGTGGAAGCCCTCCTGTCCACCCTGCGCTTCGACACCGCCTCCGGAACGGGCCGCGAGCGGCTCGCAGCGGCGGCGGCAGCCGGACTAGCCGCGCTGCGCAGTCTGCCGCCGACCGGACAGTGGCCGGACACCGCCGCGATCGAGATCCTCGTCCCAAGCCTGGTCGCCGAGATCAACGAGCACCTGGACCAGAAGGTAATCGGCGCTCTGTCCCCGCTCGGCCAGTGGTCTCGCGGGTCGCGCCTCACACTGCCGAATGGGTTCCGGCAGATGCTGCCCGATCAGATCGCCCAGCGGTGCCGCTCGGCAGGCAGCGTCCCTGAAAAGCTCCACCACACCTACGAGGGGATCTCCCGCCACCTTTCACACGCCGAGGTCGCCCTCCCCGGCCGCTTGTTCGGCAGTTCCCCCGCCGCGACGGCAGCATGGAACTGCAAGGGGAAGGCGCGGATGGCGGGCTGGAGCCATCGATCGACGCCAGCCTGACCATGGCCGCGAATGCATTTGGTCGCGATGCGCTGGCGATCGTGTTCGCCGGCCGCGGCAACGATGCAGTCGCCGGCGCGCAGGCGATCCATGATCGCGGCGGCCAGGTCTGGGTAGAGTCGTC
>CBFHCJ010000373.1:0-6914 GCA_965654005.1 uncultured Streptomyces sp.
ACGTCGCCCCGGAGGCCCGGGACCACGACCCCGAGCTCGCCCTGTTCTCCGGCGAGGACGGCCTCGACCTCATCCGCGGCCTGGAGCGCACCGCCCACCGGCTGCTGCGCCCCGGCGGCGTCGTCGTCATCGAGCACGCCGACACACAGGGCGGCCAGGTGCCGTGGATCTTCACCGAGGAGCGCGGCTGGGCGGACGCGGCCGACCACCCCGACCTCAACAACCGCCCCCGCTTCGCGACCGCCCGCAAGGCGCTGCCGTGAGCACGCCCCAGAACCTTTTCCCGCAGCAGTACGTGTACGAGGAGGCCCGCTAGACATGGCACGGCGATACGACACCAACGACGCGACCGACCGCGCGACCGGTCTGCGTGAAGCCGCCTCCGCCGTCCGCCGTGGCGAACTCGTGGTGCTGCCGACCGACACCGTGTACGGCATCGGCGCCGACGCGTTCTCCTCGGCGGCCGTGGCCGCGCTGCTCCAGGCCAAGGGCCGTGGCCGCAACATGCCCACGCCCGTCCTCATCGGTTCCCCGAACACCCTGCACGGCCTCGTCACGGACTTCTCCGAGATGGCCTGGGAGCTGGTCGACGCGTTCTGGCCGGGCGCCCTCACGCTCGTCGCCAGGCACCAGCCGTCCCTGCAGTGGGACCTGGGGGACACCCGCGGCACGGTTGCCGTGCGCATGCCGCTGCACCCGGTCGCCATCGAGCTGCTGACCGAGGTCGGCCCGATGGCCGTCTCGTCCGCGAACCTGACCGGCCACCCGGCACCGGAGGACTGCGACGCCGCGCAGGAGATGCTGGGCGACTCGGTCTCCGTCTACCTGGACGGCGGTCCGACCCCCGGCAACGTCCCGTCGTCGATCGTCGACGTCACCGGCAACGTGCCGGTCCTGCTGCGCGAGGGCGCGATCTCGCCGGACGAGCTGCGCAAGGTCGTACCCGACCTCGAGGTGGCGAATTGACAGCCCCTGACTCCCCCGAGCTCTCGGCTGCTCCCCCACTCTCGGCAGTGCTCGACCAGGGGCACCCCCATGAGCAGGGGGGACCCCCATGCGTGGCATAGGCAACGGGGACGAGACGGGGACTTTCGGGCTTCCTCGCGACACTTTCCGCATCCTCCACGTCAGCACCGGCAACGTGTGCCGCTCGCCGATCACCGAGCGGCTGACCCGGCATGCCCTGGCGGACCGGCTCGGCGACCCGCTGGGGGGCGGGCTGATCGTGGAGAGCGCGGGCACCTGGGGCCACGAGGGCGCGCCCATGGAGGCGAACGCGGAGACCGTCCTCGCGGACTTCGGCGCGGACGCCTCCGGGTTCGTCGGCCGTGAGCTTCTCGACGAGCACGTCATCCGCGCCGACCTGGTCCTGACCGCGACCCGCGACCACCGCGCCCAGGTCATCTCCATGGGCCACTCGGCGGGCCTGCGCACCTTCACCCTGAAGGAGTTCACCCGCCTCGTCCGGGCCATAGACCCGGCCACGCTGCCTCCCCTGGAGGACGGCGTTGTCGCGCGCGCCCGCGCACTGGTGCGTGCCGCCGCGGCTCTACGCGGGTGGCTTCTCGCGCCGACGGCGGAGGCGGACGAGGTGTACGACCCGTACGGGGCGCCGCTGCCGTTCTTCCGGTCGGTGGGGGACGAGATCCATCAGGCGCTGGATCCGGTGGTCACGGCCCTGACGGGCGCGCCGGCGCGTATGTAGGTGCCCTGAGCTGTTCAGTGCCGGAGTTGCAGTTGCCCTGTGCTGTTCAGTGTCCGGGGTCGTAGTTCCCGGGGGCGGGCCCCAGCGGCACGACCGCACCGCGGCTACGCAACACCGGGCGCCGTCTGCCTCCCCGGCCTACATTGGTTCCTACGTCACCGTCGACGCCCCGGAGCCCACCATGGCGGTCACCCATACCCTCGAGGCCGACGTCCTGCGCCGGCAGGACCCCGAGCTGGCCGAGATCCTGCTCGGGGAACTCGCCCGGCAGTCGACGACGCTGCAGCTCATCGCCGCCGAGAACTTCACCTCGCCGGCGGTGCTCACCGCCCTCGGCTCCCCGCTCGCCAACAAGTACGCCGAGGGCTACCCCGGCGCCCGGTACCACGGCGGCTGCGAGATCGTCGACGCCGCCGAACGCATCGCCGTGGAGCGGGCGAAAGCGCTCTTCGGGGCCGAGCACGCCAATGTGCAGTCGCATTCGGGCTCCTCCGCGGTGCTCGCCGCCTACGCAGCCCTGCTCAGGCCCGGCGACACCGTGCTCGCCCTGGGGCTGTCGCACGGCGGCCACCTCACGCACGGCTCGCCCGCGAACTTCTCCGGCCGCTGGTTCGACTTCGTCGGCTACGGGGTCGAGGCGGAATCCGGGCTCATCGACCACGAGCAGGTGCGCGCCCTCGCCCGTACACACCGCCCCAAGGCGATCGTGTGCGGGTCCATCGCCTATCCGCGCCACATCGACTACGCCTTCTTCCGGGAGGTCGCCGACGAGGTGGGCGCGTATCTCATCGCGGACGCCGCGCATCCCATCGGGCTGGTCGCCGGGGGAGCGGCGCCCAACCCGGTGCCGTACGCCGACATCGTCTGCGCCACCACCCACAAGGTGCTGCGCGGTCCGCGCGGCGGCATGATCCTGTGCGGCGGCGAACTGGCCGAGCGCGTGGACCGGGCCGTCTTCCCGTTCACGCAGGGCGGTGCCCAGATGCACACGATCGCCGCCAAGGCGGTCGCGTTCGGGGAGGCGGCGACGGAGGCATTCGCCGCGTACGCCCACCAGGTGGTCGCCAACGCGCGGGCGCTCGCGGTGTGTCTGGCCGCCGAGGGCCTGACGGTCACCACCGGCGGCACCGACACCCATCTGCTGACCGTCGACCCCGCCCCCCTCGGCGTCGAGGGCCGCGCCGCCCGCGGGCGGCTCGCGGCGGCCGGTATGGTGCTGGACACCTGTGCGCTGCCCCACGGCGACGCCCGCGGCCTGCGTCTGGGCACCGCCGCACTGACCACGCAGGGCATGGGCCAGGACGAAATGACCTACGTCGCCGCGCTGTTCGGAGCCGTGCTGCGCGACGAGGTGGACGCCGAGAAGGCACGGGAAGAAGTGCGGGAGCTGACCGGCGGATTTCCGCCGTATCCGGGCCGTTGAGGGGGAGGCGCGATGGAACGCACAGCCACACGTGCAACCATCGTCGCTACCCATTCGTCCTCAACCACATGCGCGCGGAGCTAGGGTGTGGGGCTGAGGATGCCCAGCGAGACCTGTGGGGAAGCCTGTGCGTGAATACCTGCTGACGCTCTGCATCACGGCCGCGGTGACGTATCTGCTGACAGGGCCGGTACGCAAGTTCGCGATCGTGGCCGGAGCGATGCCGGAGATCCGGGCCCGTGACGTGCACCGGGAACCGACTCCCCGGCTCGGCGGTATCGCCATGTTCTTCGGCCTGTGCGCGGGTCTGCTGGTCGCCGACCACCTCAAGAACCTCAACGAGGTCTTCGCCAAGTCGAACGAGCCGCGGGCGCTGCTGTCCGGGGCCGCGTTGATCTGGCTGATCGGCGTGCTGGACGACAAGTTCGAGATCGACGCCCTGATCAAGCTGGGCGGCCAGATGATCGCCGCGGGCGTGATGGTCATGCAGGGTCTGACGATCCTGTGGCTGCCCGTCCCGGGTGTCGGCACGGTCTTGCTCACCCAGTGGCAGGGCACCCTGCTGACCGTGGCGCTGGTCGTCATCACGATCAACGCGGTCAACTTCTGCGACGGCCTAGACGGTCTCGCCGCCGGCATGGTGTGCATCGCGTCGGCCGCGTTCTTCATGTACGCGTACCGGATCTGGTACGGCTATGGGCTGGAGGCCGCCGCCCCCGCGACCCTGTTCGCGGCCGTTCTGATGGGCATGTGCCTGGGCTTCCTGCCGCACAACATGCATCCGGCGCGGATCTTCATGGGCGACTCGGGGTCGATGCTGATCGGGCTCGTGCTGGCCGCCGGTGCCATCTCGATCACCGGGCAGCTCGACCCGGACGCGATGAACCTGTTCTCCGGTTCCGAGCGCGCGACGGTCCACCAGACCGTCCCGGTCTACATCCCGCTGCTGCTCCCGCTCACGATCATCGCCGTGCCGGTCGCGGACTTCTTCCTCGCGATCGTGCGGCGCACCTGGCGCGGCCAGTCGCCGTTCGCCGCGGACCGCGGGCATCTGCACCACCGGCTCCTGGACATCGGGCACTCGCACAGCCGAGCTGTGCTGATCATGTACTTCTGGGCGGGGCTCATCTCCTTCGGTGCCCTGGCCTACTCCGTGAACTCCGCGTCCATGTGGATCGTGCTCGGCATCATGGCCCTGAGCGCGGTCGGACTGGTCCTGCTCCTGCTGCCGCGGTTCACGCCGCGCGCTCCGCGCTGGGCCGAGGGCCTCGTGCCCCCGCGCTACCGGCGTCGCCGCCGGGGCGCCGCTGCCGAACCGGTGCTCTCCGCCGCGTACGCGGAGGGGCCGAGGCCGGAGGGGGAGCAGGCGGAGGAAGAGGAAGAGACCGAGGAGGAGCGCCGCACCCCGGTCGTCGCGGGCGTCTCAGGAGTCAACGGGGCCACGGCCATCAGCACCCGTTCGCGTCTGGACCGCCGTAAGGCGGAGTCGTCCCGCTGACGGGCAAGGTAAGAATCTGACGAGCGCGTTGCCAAATCCTGGGGGTACAAAGGTTCCCAATACCAGACAAGTGGGCGCCAGGAGTGCACAGACGCGCAGGTTCACTCTCATGTGTGACTGCAGGCACACCCCTAGGTAAAGACCACATCAAATAGTTTGTGATACGGTTCACGAGAACCCCGGGATAGAGCCGAAGGACCTCACTGTGACGGTTCCTCGGTGTGAGGTTGCCTCTCGGCCCGGGGCTACGCTCGTCCATGACGACACCCTGCCCCCTTTTGAAGCGGAGTTGCCGCCATGCCGTCCAATGACGCCCGGAACCTTCTGCAGACCGCTGTGCCCACAGCGGCTGTCGGCGTGGTCACCGTCGCTGTCAGCGGTGCGGTCGCGGGTGGCAAGGGCGCGCTCGGCGCGGGCGTCGGCGTGGTGCTGGCCATCCTGTTCATGGGGATCGGTCTGTACGTCCTGCAGTGGACGGCAAAAACGCTCCCGCACCTGTTCCAGGCCATGGGGCTGATGCTCTACGTCGCTCAGCTCCTGCTCCTCCTGATCTTCGTGGGCCTCTTCAAGGGCACCTCTCTCTTCAATCCGAAGGCATTCGCGGTCGCGCTCGTCGTCTCAACGGTCGTGTGGATGGCGGCGCAGGCGCGTGCGTATATGAAGGCAAAGATCTTCTACGTCGACCCGGATTCCCAGAAGAGTGAGAAGTCCGAGAAGACAGGGTCTTCGTCGTGAGGGGTAGGGCCGGGATAAAGACGTGCGAGATCTCCTGCTATCGTCCGATGCCAACTGCGGCATCGCCGACGCGGGTATCTGATCTGACGCCTGCTCAATTGCGAGGCGTGATGCCCGACAGTCGCCCCCACATCCGTCACACCAGTCCGGTGCCGATCCGCGGCTGCGCGCCGCGCCGACACAACGAGGTTGCCGTACCCATGCGTCACGCCGAAGGAGCCCGCGGTGAGTGCTGACCAGACCCAGCTCGCCTTTGACTGGAGCTGCCGCATCCTGTCCGACAACGGCTGTGGCTTTCCGGCTCCGGGCCTGCACTCCTTCCTCTTCAAGCCGATCGCCACGGTGGGCGGCTTCGAGTTCAACAAGGTGATGCTGCTGGCCCTCATCACCAGCCTGCTCGTCGTCACCTTCTTCTGGGCGGCCTTCGGCAAGGCCAAGGTCGTCCCGGGCAAGCTCCAGCTGGTGGCCGAGGCGGGTTACGACTTCGTACGCCGCGGCATCGTGTACGAGACCCTCGGCAAGCGGGAGGGCGAGAAGTACGTCCCGTTCATGGTCTCGCTCTTCTTCTTCATCTGGATCATGAACATCTGGTCCGTGATCCCGCTGGCCCAGTTCCCGGTCTCGTCGGTGATCGCCTTCCCGGCGGTCCTCGCGGCGATCGTGTGGATCATCTGGGTTTCGCTGACCTTCAAGCGCCATGGCTTCGTCGGGTTCTTCAAGAACGTCACGGGCTACGACAAGACGCTCGGTCCGGTGCTGCCGCTCGTCATGGTCATCGAGTTCTTCTCGAACCTGTTCGTCCGCCCCTTCACGCACGCGGTGCGACTCTTCGCCAACATGTTCGCCGGTCACCTGATGCTGGTGATGTTCACCGTCGCCTCCTGGTACCTGTTGAACAGCTACATGATCCCGGCTGCCGGCGTCTCGTTCGTGATGACCATGGTCATGATCCTCTTCGAGCTTTTCGTGCAGGCCGTCCAGGCGTACGTCTTCGTCCTGCTGGCCTGCTTCTACGTTCAGGGCGCTCTCGCCGAGCACCACTGATCGCCGCCTGCTCCACCCCCATCAGTCGTCCGGTGGCCAACCCCCACCGGTCCGTAAAGAGAAGGAAGATTCAGCATGGCTGCCACTGAGACCCTTGCGGCTGTCTCCGGTTCCATCGGTTCCGTCGGTTACGGCCTCGCCGCTATCGGCCCCGGCGTGGGCGTCGGCATCATCTTCGGCAACGGCACCCAGGCGCTGGCCCGTCAGCCCGAGGCCGCTGGTCTGATCCGTGCCAACCAGATCCTCGGCTTCGCCTTCTGCGAGGCGCTCGCCCTCATCGGCATCGTCATGCCGTTCGTGTTCGGTCAGTAATCGAAACCTGACCGACACGTATCGACGAAAGGCACTGATGTGATCGCCAACCTGGTACAGCTGGCGGCCGAGGAGAAGCAGAACCCGCTGACCCCGGCCGGTCCCGAGCTGCTCGTCGGCACCATCGCCTTCGCCATCGTGTTCTTCTTCTTCTGGAAGAAGCTGCTTCCGAACATCAACAAGGTTCTGGAGGAGCG
>CBFHCJ010000374.1:0-6893 GCA_965654005.1 uncultured Streptomyces sp.
AATCGCGTTGGTCAGGTCCGCCACGGCGTTGTCCCTGTGCCGCTCGTTTACAGCCGGGGAAGACCCGCCCGTAGCGGGTCTTCCCCGGCGTTGCGCCAGCTGTCTTCCTCATGAGTCCGCGCCGACGTCGGTCCAAGAATCGCCCTTTGCCACGGGCGCCCTGCGCTCAGAGCATCGCGTCAACCTGTGACCTCGGGTTCACTCGGACTCGGCTCCGTGACGTAGCCGCGCTCCTTGTTCACCACATTAGGGGGCGTCCGGCAAGATACCGGCGGAGGATGTCGAGGAAGAGTTCCGACTGTGCGTCCCGCCAGCCGTGGACGTCTGTCTCCAGGCCGTGCACGACGCCGAAGTCGGCGTCTGCGCTCCGACCGACATCAGCGAATCCTCCGGTGGAGGCCATGTTCACCCAGTGTGGAGCGGCGGCGGGGTCCACGGGCCAGGCGGCGGCCACCACGGGGGCCGGTGAGTACCCCACCAGCAGGATGTCGGCCTCCGGAGGTTTCTTGGTCGTCGCCCGTGGTGTAGACGACGTCGACGGGCTCTTCGAAGCGTTCGGTGCCGGGCGGGAGGATGCCCGCGTGCAGCACAACGAGACGGCTTGTGCGCGGAGGGTTAGGTAATTCGACTGGAGGAGTCTCTCGATCCGTCCGATCAGTGACGGTCAGCGTCGTCCGGCGGGATGCGGAGGCATATCGGTCATGTCTCGACCTCCGTGAGTGCCCGGTCCGGAACGCACGCACCCTCCTGACGGCAGGATCCGTCGCCTACGCGCGCGGCGCCCGGCCTGACCTGCAGCGATGGGCGAACCGTCAGCCCGTACAGGGTCCGCAGGTGGAGCTTGGATCAGGGGATGCTTTCGCGACTGTCGCCAAGAGTTAGACATAACAGGTAAAAATGATGCATGAATGGATCTCGCTGTCAATTCGACCATTCATCGGATGTGCCCCCTCCCAGGCGGGCACCACTCAGGCGTCACGACGCCTGAGTTCCCTCCTGAGCGTGCACAGCGTGGTAGGCAAGATGTTCATGCTGCAGGTCGCGATCACGTTGCTCCTGGCAACCGGGGCCGTTATTTTGCTCGTGCTGACAGAACGGCGCGAGATCATACGCGATGCGGCCGATCGCTCACTCGCTGTGTCGGAGGGCTTCGCCCACTTCCCCGGAATCGTCGAGGCCCTGAAGTCACCCAATCCCACCGCGGTGCTGCAGCCGCTGGCCATGGCAGCCATGAAGGGCGCCAAAGTCAATGGCGTCGTCGTCGCGAACCGGGACGGAATTCGCTAGACGCACCCCATACCGAACCGCATCGGCAAACACATCACTGAGCCCATGGTCCCTTGCTGGCCGGGCGGACGATTCAGCGTGGTCGGCGCCGGCGTCCCGGTCTGATACGTCGGGCTGGCCGTCAACCAGCGGCCCCTCGACCTTTACGGCGGGCCTCCCGGCAGCGTCACCACGCTGCGGGACTCCACGGAGCTCCAAGTGCTCTCCGGAAGGGCGGAAGCGGCGCGAGAACGCCTGAAGGTGCTCTACGACGCGTCCGTGGCCATCGGCACCACCCTCGACGTGCCCCGAACGGCCGAGGAGCTGGCCGAAGTGGCCGTGCCTCAATTCGCCGACTTCGTCACTGTCGATCTCTCCGAGCCGGTGCTGCGCGGCGGCGAACCGGCGGGGGCGGAACAACTCCGCCGGTTCGCCCTCACCGGCGTCCGCGACAACCCTCCGTTGTATCCCCCAGGGGCACCGATCGAGCTTCTCCACTCCACGCCTCAGGTCCAGAGTCTGACCGGCGGGCACGCGGTTCTGGAGCCCCATCTGAGCAACGCCCCCGGATGGTGGGCACAGGACCCCGAACGCTCCCGGCGGGTCATCGGCTACGGAATCCACTCCCTCATCACCGCCCCGCTCTGCGCCCGCGGAGTGATTCTGGGCGTGGCGAGCTTCTGGCGATCGGAGAAGCCCGAACCCTTCGAGGAGGACGACCTCGCTCTGGCCGAGGAGCTTGCCGCCCGGGCCGCAGTGTGTATCGACAATGCCCGCCGCTACACCCGGGAGCACGCCATGGCCGTCACGCTGCAGCGCAGCCTGCTGCCCCGCGGCCTGCCCCAGCAGAACGCCCTCGACGTCGCCTACCGCTACCTGCCCGCACAGGAGGGCGTGGGTGGCGACTGGTTCGACGTCATCCCTCTGCCGGGCGCCCGCGTCGCACTGGTAGTGGGCGACGTGGTCGGGCAAGGCCTGCACGCCGCGGCCACCATGGGCCGACTGCGCACCGCTGTCCGCAATTTTTCCTCTCTGGACCTGCCGCCCGATGAGCTCCTGGCACGTCTCGACGAACTGATCGACAGCGAAGGCCAAACGCCGGAAGCGATGGAAGCCGCCGATGCGGCCGTCGGGGCTACCTGTCTGTACGCCATCTACGACCCGGTCGCACGACGTTTCACCATGGCCCGCGCCGGCCATTTCCCGCCAGCGCTAGTGCTACCCGATGGCAGGGTGGAATTCCTGGAGCTGTCGATCGGGCCACCGCTGGGCGTGGGTGGTCTGCCTTTCGCAGCCTCCGAGATCGAGATACCCGAGGGCAGCAAGGTCGTTCTCTACACCGATGGACTGGTCGAGCACCGCGACCGGGACATCGACGAGAGCCCAGAAATCTTGGCCAGCACTCTGAGTCGCCTAACCGGAGAGCTGGAGGAGAGCTGTGGCGCGGTGCTCGATGCATTGCTGCCCCATCGTCCTCACGACGACATCGCACTCCTCGTGGCACGCACCCGTGCGCTCACCTCTGACCGGGTAGCGCGCTGGGACGTGCCCCGCGATCCCGCGGCCGTGGGGCACATGCGCGCTGCCGTCGCGAACCAGCTCACCGCATGGGACCTGGACGAGACCGGTTTCATGACCGAGCTGATCCTCAGCGAGCTGGTCACCAACGCCATCCGCCACGCGACGGGCCCGATCAGCGTCCGGTTGCTGCTCGATCGCAAGCTGATCTGCGAGGTGTCCGACGGCAGCAGCACCTCGCCCCATCTGCGCTACGCGGCCATCACGGATGAAGGAGGACGCGGCCTCTTCCTCGTCGCTCAGATCTCCGAACGCCGGGGCACTCGCTACACCCCGGACGGCAAAGTCATCTGGGCCGAACAGCCGCTTCCTGAGGGCCACCCCGGTGTGCGCCTTGCGTAATCGAAGGATGTACCGCCAACAACCAGAAACGTGCCTGCGGCCGTCCTGTCCATCAATCCACGGGTCCCTTCACCATCTTCCCGCGCCGGTCCTGGTGATCCCGCGCACATCAGACCAGGGCCTGGCAGCTGCCTGCCACGACCTCGGGCCGCAGCAGCGCCTGAAGCCGCTCGGCTGGCAGCAAGCCCTTCTCAGGGTGCGTGATGCTCTCGGAATGGGAGTGCGGGATGACCGGCTCGAAGATATTGAGCCGGAGCTGACCGGCCTCCGCGGCGATGGCAATATATAGGTGCAGCAACGCATCCCGATCTACCAACAGCCAGCGCCGGCCCCGCACATCCCGCGCGAATCCCCGCGTCGCCCCTCTCCGCCCTGCTGCGTTGCTTCCACTCCCTACTTCCTATCTGCCAACTGCCCTGGCATCCGGGCCGGCTTGGCGTTCACCGTGCAAGGCGGCGACACCCAGGCGCAGCCGAGGGTGCCGCCGCGCCGGGGGCCGCATCCTGCCCACCCTCATCAACGCGGTCCGACGGCACTTTCGCGGGGACGCCGAGGCTCTGGCCCGCTACCTCATCGACGTCCACCCGGCGGAATGGTCCCGGCTGGGAGGCGACTTCGCCCGGACGCCGGCTCTACGTCATCGCCGCCAGCGAGCTGATCGTCTACGAGACCCGCTTCCACACCTGGCATGGCGGCGAGGAACGGCCCCCGGACGGCACCCTCGACGGCTACCTGCGGTACGGCCGCACCCCCTGGACCAGCCCGGCGGGCCCTGAGGTGCCCCACGCCGGATAACCCGGCTTCGCTCCCCAGGTCCCGCCCTATGCGGGCGGGACCTGCCCCGCAACAGTCCCCTTCTCTTGGTCAGGAGTTGAGCAGTCATGCCCGAAACCGGTGTCCCCGGCCCGCCGACACCGTCCGCTTCCACCACGCCGACTTCCCCGGCAGCTGCCCCTCCGATACGGCCCGGCACGGGCGGGAAAGCGCGCCCGGGCGAGTTGCGGGCGCTGATCGCGCAGGTGTTGGCGGCGAACCCGGCGGCGATGTTCACCGTCACGGAGCTGGCGAGGATGCTCGGGCATTCCGGCGGGGCGGTCGGCAACGCCTGCGAGACCCTGGCGGGCCGGGGCGAGGCGGAACGGGTCGGCTCCAAACCGCGCATGTACCGGGCGACATCGTCCACACCCACCGCAGCCCAACGCGCCTCCGGAGGCCCGCCAACCCGAGCCCCAAGCCCACCGTGCCGCACCAATCCAACAGGCAAGCCTCTGCCGCTCCACCTCCGGGCGGGCGGCCGGAGCCGATCATCCGCCCGAACGGGCAGCGCTACCACCCGAGGGCGTTGGCGCAGTTGCCGGATGTGGAGGCACTGCGGCGACTACGCCAGGCGCAGGTGCCGGTGTTGCTGTACGGGCCGCCGGGCACGGGGAAGACCTCGCTGATCGAGGCGGCTTTCTCGGACCTGATCACGGTGGCCGGGGACGGCGACACCACGGTCGGCGATCTGATCGGCGAGTACACCCAGGACGCAGGCAGCGGCTACGAGTTCGTCTACGGGCCGCTGGTGACGGCGATGCAGGAAGGCCGCGCCCTCCTCCATGCGACGGCTCACAGGCCAACGACCGCGTTTACTTGGACCCGGCAGAGCACCTCCGGTCAAGCTCGCACTGACCACCACCGCTTCCCACGCGGGGCATCCTGATAGAGGCGTTGTCGCTGACCCGGCGCGGGCGGTACCGTAAAGGAGGCGGGCAACCCCGCATTGATCACTCCTCGGTGCCGCGAGTGACCTGGAGGTGGCGGTGCCCGCCGCTATGACAGAGACGAGAGGTCCGCCCAGGGCCTCACGCTACCCCTCGCCCTGCGGCAGTCGGCATGCCGCAGTGAACGGGTGCGGAACAGACTCCTGGGCGAGCGATCCCAAAGAGAGCCAGTGGAAGGCCGAGTGGCCCGCCGGTGCATCCCCCGTCGCCGGGCGGGCCATCAATCAACCACTGACCCTCTTTCGGGAAGGCTCGACATGGAAGCTGCCGGGTGGGTGACGGCCGCCTTGGCCGGCATCGCGGGAGGCATCTCCGTCCTGGGATACCTCTTCGATCAGGTGCCGCCGCTGTCGCAGAAGGCAATCAGGGCTGTCCGCTCTCTCCGTGCCCTCCACGAGGAAGTCAAGCGAACCAAGTGATGCGCCGCCGCCGCACCGACTCGTGACGGTGCGGCGGCGGGTGCACCGCAAGGCATGCTCGGTGCACCATGAGCCCCCTCCACCCGTCTACGGCTTCTCCCAGGTGACGCCTTCCACGACGTGGATCCACCGCCCAATCCGGCTTCAGATTGCGCCTCGGCGCCCGTCTTCATAAGCGAGCAACCTTCCGTGGGCCGGTGACCTCGTTACTCGCCGGTTGCGCCGTCGGCGAGTTCACGGACCATGTCGAGCCGGCCGACGTGTCGGGCATACTCCTGCAGCATCTGAAAGCTGGAGATTGTCCAGATCGCGCTGGACCTGCTGGTCTGGATGCGGATGCTTGCGCTGACCGGCACTCCCCGCCGTCTGAGACTCCGGCTGTTCTTTGCCGCCGCCCAACTCGTCTCCACCGGCCGCCGCCGTATCCCCCGCCTCACACTGGCCCTGGACAGATGTGATCATCGGCGCCTGACACGGCTCGACGCCTTCCCTAACCCCGGTTGACCTGCAACATCACCGCCACTACGAGCAGTGTCACCCCGACCGGAGTCGCAAAACCCGGCGCTCACCCGACGCGACAGCCGGGCCACCGGCCTGCCCGAACACCGAAACAGTCCGACCACCGAACCGAAAGAGGGGCCGTGCAAGCTGACGGCCCCTCATGCAAGATTGACGTTAGCTCGCGGGGTCGGTCAAAGTATCCGGGGGCTCGGGCGAATCGGCCCTGGAGCGGACGGTGGTGCCGATCGGCCACGGCGAACCACTTGGCATTACCCTGCGGCAGGCTGTCTCGTCGCCGGGTCAGTACGCGGCCAGCAGTCGTCGGATCCTTCGGGCGATGCCGATCGAGTTGACGATCGTCTCCCAGCCGAGGCCGCCCGGCGTGACCCGGAACTCGGTTTCAGCCTGGCTCCGGACGATTGTGACGTGGGCACAGAAGAGCCTATTGGAGCCCTTGCCGACGAAGATCGTGTTGTCCGTGCCGGGTTGAGGCTTGGCCAGGGGCTTGCGTGCCGTGCGCATGCCGGGGATCACGCTGTAGCCGTCACCGAGGGGCCCGGATCGGCGCCAAGTACCCGATCTTGCTTCAGGCTGGCGGCACGCCCGACCACCAACCGGCCAAACACGAAACGGGCCAGACCGAACACGACACCTCGGCGATCATCGAACGCTTCGACGCCGTCATCACACGCGGCCAAGCCGACGGGACTGTGCGTCCCGACCTCGCACCCGAGACCCTGCGCTTCTCACTCTTCGGAGCACTTGCCATGTCTCTCAGGCTCGTTCGCGCAGGCGCGAACGACAGCCCGCTCTCGGCACAAGAGATCGGCACCCAGGTGGCCGCCATCATCGTGGACGGCCTCCGCACTCGTACTACTCGGGCCGGATAGGTCCACCGGCTTCGGGCCGCTCGCCTAGTAGGGCTTTGTTAGGTGGCCTCGGTGATTCGCTATGGGTACGGTGTGATGCCCTGTCAGATGTGACACCTGAGGAAATGGACAAGGTCCGCCCTCGCCTGGAGGCA
>CBFHCJ010000375.1:0-6882 GCA_965654005.1 uncultured Streptomyces sp.
TGAGGACGACCTCGAAGTTGGCGAGCTTGGAGTCGACGTAGTCGTCGGCCTCGGCACGGACGTCCTCGGCCTCCTGGCGGGCCTCGGCGAGGATGCGTTCGGCCTCGTTCTGGGAGCGGCGCGCGACCTCCGTGTCGGAGATCAGGGAGCCGCGCTCGGCGTGCGCGCTCTCGATGATCCGCTCGGCCTCCTGGCGGGCCCGCTCCACCATGTGCTCGCGGTCGCCGATCAGCTCCTGGGCCTGGGCCAGGGAGTCGGGCAGCGCCGCGCGCACCTCCCCGAGCATCGAGAGCAGCTCGGCGCGGTTGACCACGCACGAGGCCGACATGGGCATGCCCCGGGCGCCGGAGACCATCGCGACGATCTCGTCGAGCTTCTTCTGCACGTCCACCGTGTGCTCGCCACTCTCTACAGCTGTGTTGGAGACGGACGGGTCGACTGTACGACCCCTCCTGCCCCGCCCGACACCGGGTGACGGACTGTCAGATGCCAAAGTGTGCGCTGTGCGCCGGCTCAGTCCCTCCGGAGGCGCTCGTCGAGGGCCTCCAGGACGGCCGGCGGCACCAGGTGGGAGACGTCCCCGCCCCAGGCCGCGACCTCCTTGACCAGCGAGGACGACAAGAAGCTGTAGGTGGGGTTGGTGGGGACGAAGAGGGTCTCCACACCGGAGAGGCCGTTGTTCATCTGGGCCATCTGCAGCTCGTAGTCGAAGTCGCTGACGGCACGCAGACCCTTGACGATGGCGGGGATGTCGCGCTGCTTGCAGAAGTCGACGAGGAGGCCCTGGAAGGCTTCCACCTGGACGTTCCCGAACTCGGCGGTGACCTGGCGGATGAGGTCGAGCCGCTCGTCGACCTCGAACAGACCCTTCTTGGACTGGTTGATCATCACCGCGACGTACACCTGGTCGTACAACCTGGAAGCGCGGGCGATGATGTCGAGGTGTCCGTTGGTGATCGGGTCGAACGACCCGGGACAGACGGCGCGGCGCACTTGTGATCCCTCGCTCTCCGGTCCGGTCATCGTGCGGCTTCGCACGTAGAGGCGGCGCGACCGTACCAAAACGTTCCCTCGCCGTAGCGGCGGGCCCGGATCGCGTCGAAACCGTCCGGCCACCGGAAATCCCCGCCCCTGGTGCTGCGCTCCACGGTGACGAGGGCATCGGCCGCGAGCCAGCCCTCCGCCCGGAGTGTGAGCAGGATCTCGCGAAGATCGTGGTCCGAGACCGCGTACGGGGGGTCCAGGAAGACGAGGTCGTACGGGTCTCCCGGCGCCGGTGTCCGGATGATCTGTTCCGCTTTGCCCGCCCTGACTTCGGCACCCGGAAGGCCGAGCGCCCGCACGTTCTCGCGGACGGTGCGGACGGCCCGGGTGTCGGCCTCGACGAGGAGGGTGTGGCCGGCCCCGCGGGAGAGGGCCTCAAGTCCGACGGCGCCCGAGCCGGCGTACAGGTCGAGGACCCGCTCGCCGTCCAGGGGACCGCCCAGGAGGGACTGCCAGGTGGAGAAGAGGCCCTCGCGCGCCCGGTCGGAGGTGGGGCGGGTACCGTTCCCGGGCGGAACGGCCAGACGGCGTCCGCCGGCCCGTCCGGCGATCACGCGGGTCATCGTTCGGGTCCTTCTCGCTGAGGTCGGAGCTCTGTGTCAAAGCTCTGTGCAGGGGCAGGGTGTGCTCCCCCAGTCTCTCAGCCGCGAGCACCACCGCGCGCCCCGCCCGCGCGGCTGCGGCGAACCCGCTTTCGGCGGGTTCGGGCCACGCGGGGGAGGCTTCAGGGCCGAGACGGCCGCATGAAGCAGCCCCCTACCTGGTCGGTCTCGACGTGAACCTGGCCTTCGACGCGGCCGCGAACGGGGGCGAAGCCGCCACTATCCGTCTGCGAGGCGGCGGCTGGGGCTGCGGCCGGCGCCACCCGCGGCTGTGCGTACTGCCTCGTCCCGCCCGACCCCGGCGAATCAGCCCTCGGCCCGATCGGCCCGGGCTCCCTGAACGGCCCCCAATCGGCCCCGGTCGGCCCCTGCTCCCCGAACAGCCCCGGTCTTCCCGCCGCCCCCGGCGTCCCCTCACCCCTTCTCCAGGTACTGCTCCCGCTCCTCGTCCAGCAGGGCGTCCAACGCCGTGCGCAGGCCGGGCAGGTGCTCCAGGTCCGGGTCGGCGGCGACCACCGCGGCGGCCTCCTCACGGGCCTCGGCGATGATCTCCTCGTCGTCGATCACGGCGAGCATCCGCAGGGAGGAACGGGCGCCCGACTGGGCCTGGCCGAGGACATCTCCCTCGCGGCGCTGTTCGAGGTCGATACGGGAGAGCTCGAACCCGTCGAGCGTGGACGCCACGGCGTTCAGCCGCTGGCGTGCCGCGCTCGCCTCCGGCATCTCGGTGACCAGCAGGCACAGCCCGGGCGCCGAGCCGCGGCCGACGCGGCCGCGCAGCTGGTGAAGCTGCGAGACCCCGAAGCGGTCGGCGTCCATGATCACCATCGCGGTGGCGTTCGGGACGTTGACACCGACCTCGATGACCGTCGTCGCGACCAGGACGTCCGTCTCGCCGGCGGCGTACCGGCGCATCACGGCGTCCTTGTCGTCGGGCTGCATCCGCCCGTGCAGCACCTCTACGCGGAGTCCCTGCAACGGCCCCTTGGCGAGCTGGTCGGCGATATCGAGGACGGCGAGCGGGGGCCGTTTCTCCGCCTCGTCCTCGGGCGACTTCTTCGCCTTCTTCGGATCGTCCTCCTCATCGCCGATTCGGGGGCACACGACGTACCCCTGATGTCCCCCCGCCACCTCCTCACGCACGCGCTCCCAGGCGCGCGACAGGAAGTGCGGCTTGTCGGCGGCGGGTACGACATGGCTGGCGATCGGCGATCGACCGGCCGGGAGCTGGTCCAGGACGGAGGTCTCCAGGTCGCCGAAGACGGTCATGGCGACGGTCCGGGGAATCGGTGTGGCGGTCATCACCAGCAGATGGGGCGGCTGCTTGCCCTTGCCGCGCAGCGCGTCCCGCTGCTCCACCCCGAACCGGTGCTGCTCGTCGACCACGACCAGTCCCAGGTCGTGGAACTGCACCTTGTCCTCGATCAGGGCGTGGGTGCCGATCACGATCCCGGCCTCCCCGGTCACGAGATCGAGCAGCGCCTGCCGCCGCGCCGCCGCCCCCATGGACCCCGTGAGCAGCACCACCTTGGTGGCCTGCTCGGCCCCGCCCAGCATCCCTCCCTCGGCCAGCTCCCCCATCATCTCGACGATCGAGCGGTGGTGCTGCTGGGCGAGCACCTCGGTGGGGGCGAGCATGGCGGCCTGACCGCCGACGTCGACGACGGCGAGCATGGCGCGCACCGCCACCAGGGTTTTTCCACTTCCCACCTCCCCCTGCAGCAGCCGGTGCATCGGGTGTTCGGTGGCCAGGTCGTCGAAGATCTCCTTCGAGACCTTTCGCTGGCCCTCGGTGAGGGTGAAGGGGAGGCGGTCGTCGAAGGCCGCGAGGAGGCCGTCCGGCTTCGGTTTCCGCGCGATCGCCGGGAGTTGGGTGTCCGCGTGTCGCCGGCGGGCCAGCGCCACCTGGAGGACGAAGGCCTCGTCCCACTTCAGTCGGGAACGGGCGTCGGCGATGTCCGCCTTCGTGTGCGGGCGGTGGACCTTGAGGAGGGCCTCCGGGAGCGGGACGAGGCCGCGGCCGTCGCGAAGGGGGTCCGGGAGGGGGTCGATCGCCTCCTGGGCGCTCGGCAGCACCGTCTGCACCGACTTGGCGATCTTCCAGGACTCCAGCTTGGCCGTGGCCGGGTAGATCGGGATCAGAGCGCCCGCCCAGCTGTCCACCGTCTGGGCGTCGTCGTCGCCGCGCAGCAACTCGTACGCCGGGTGTGCCAGTTGAAGCCTGCGGTTGAAGACGGAGACCTTGCCCGCGAACAGCGCGCGTGTGCCCGGCAGGAGCTCCTTGTGGGGCTTGTGCACGCCGTTGCCGAAGAAGACCAGCTGGAGGCGGCCGCTGCCGTCGGTGATCGTGACCTCCAGGCGCTGGCCCTTGCCGCGGGGGGCCTTGGCCGAGGCGAAGGTGTGCAGACGGGCGTCGGCGACCTGCGCGACCACCGTGACGTGCTCGTCCATGGGGAGGTCGGCGAGGTGGGTGAGCTGGCCGCGCTCCTCGTATCTGCGCGGGTAGTGGTGGAGCAGGTCTCCCACGGTGTGCAGGCCGAGGTGCTCGGCCATCACCTTCGCGGTGGCGGGGCCGAGCACCTTCTTCAGTGGTTCTTCCAGTGCGGGCACGAGATCCATTGCACACCACACCACTGACAATGCCGTATACGTCTTGCAAATCCGCTGGTCAGGGGGGTGGTTCGCGGCCTACGATGACCCACCCCCGGCTCGCCCCGCGGTCACCGCCCCACCGGGACCGCCCGACCCCGCGCCGTCGACCGTCCCCCACTCCACGGCGCCGTGACGATGGACTCCCAGACCTCACAGTCATCCCAGGCACCCCAGTCACCTGACTCACCTCAGTCACAGCCACCTCACTCACCTCATATGTTTCAGGTCGACCTGCGCGGTCTGGTGGACCTGCTCTCCCATCACCTCTACTCCAGCCCCAAGGTCTACCTGCGCGAACTGCTGCAGAACGCCGTGGACGCGATCACCGCGCGCCGGGCCGAGCAGCCGGACGCGCCGGCCACGGTCCGGCTGTACGCCGACGGCGGCGCCCTCCGCGTCGAGGACTCGGGCGTCGGGCTGACCGAGTCCGACGTGCACAACCTCCTCGCCACCATCGGGCGCAGTTCCAAGCGTGCCGACGGGCTGCAGGAGGCCCGCTCGGACTTCCTGGGGCAGTTCGGCATCGGATTGCTCGCGTGTTTCGTCGTCGCCGAGCGCATCCGGGTCGTCAGCCGCAGCGCCCGTACACCGGATGCGCCGCCCGTGGAGTGGACGGCCACCGACGACGGTTCGTACGTCGTACGGACGCTGCCGCCGGGCGCCCGGACCGAACCCGGCACCACCGTGCACCTGGTGGCGCGCCCCGGAGCCGCCGAGTGGCTCTCCGCGGACCGGGTGCGGTCCCTGGCACGGGACTTCGGGTCGCTCCTGCCGTACGACGTCCGGGTCGGCGCCGAGCCGGTCACGGACCTGCCGGCGCCCTGGGACCGCGCGTACCCGTCCCCCGCCACCCGAAGGGTGGCCCTGGCGCGCCACTGTCACGACCTGTTCGGTTTCACCCCGCTGGACTCGATCGACCTGGACGTGCCGCTCGCCGGTGTCCGGGGGGTGGCGTACGTGCTGCCGACCGCGGTGAGCCCGGCGCAGCGCGCGAGCCACCGTGTGCACCTCAAGGGCATGTTGCTGACCGAGCGTGCCGAACAGCTGCTGCCCGACTGGGCGTTCTTCGTGCGCTGTGTGCTCGACACGGACAGTCTGCGGCCCACGGCGTCGCGCGAGTCGCTGTACGAGGACGAGACCCTGGCGGCCGTGCGCGAGGCCCTCGGGGAGCGCATCCGGTCCTGGCTGACCGGGCTCGCGGCCGGTGACCCCGAGCGGCTTGCCGCCTTCCTGTCGGTGCACTACCTGGGCGTGAAGTCGCTCGCGCGGCACGACAAGGAGATGCTGCGCACGATGCTGCCGTGGCTCCCCTTCGAGACGACCGACGGGCGGTTGTCCCTGGAGGAGTTCGCGCAGCGGCACCCGGTCGTGCACTTCACCCGGACGGTGGAGGAGTACCGGCAGGTCGCGCCGATCGCCTCGGCGCAGGGCGTCGGGGTGGTCAACGGCGGCTACACCTACGACAGCGAGCTGGTGGAGGCGCTGCCCTCGGTGCGCCCGGGGACGGTGGTCGCGGAGTTGGACGCGGACACCGTGACCGCGCACCTGGACCCGGTGGACCCTGCCGAGGAACTGGCGCTGTCGGCCTTCCTGGGCGCCGCACGCGCCAGACTCGACCCCCTGGGCTGTGATGTCGTACTCCGCGCGTTCCATCCGCTCTCCGTGCCCGCGTTGCACCTGGACGACCGGGCGGCCCGCCATGAGCAGGCTCGCGCCGAGGCGGAGGAGCAGGCCGACGATCTGTGGGCCGGGATCCTGGGCTCGCTGCGGGGCGGTGCTCCCCGGGCGCGGCTGGTCCTCAACCACCTCAACCCTCTGATCCGCAGGATCAGCCTCCTGGACGAGGCGGAGCTCATCGGCACTGCCACCGAGTCCCTGTACGGGCAGGCCCTGCTGATGGCCCAGCGCCCCCTGCGGCCCGCCGACTCGGCGCTGCTGAACCGTGCGTTCATCGGCCTCCTCGAATGGGCCACCCACACCAACTCCCCCAAGGACGGCTCCCGATGAGCCAGGTCATGGACTTCGACTCGCTGCGCCGGGCGATGGCGGACAACTACGAGCGGCCGGAGGGCCCGGCGCGCAACGCGCGCGCGGAGCAACTGCTCGTGGAGGCCGAGAAGCTGAACATCCCGCTGGCCGTGATCGAGGCGCTCGGGCACCAGCTGCAGGTCTACAACTACAGCTCCGAGAAGGACAAGATGTTCGTCCCCTTCGCGCGCCTGCTGCGCATGTGGGACGAGCACCCCGAGGACTTCGACGAGTACGAGACCCATTCGCTGCACTGGGTCTTCAAGTGGATGTCGGCGGGAATGCTGGGCCAGCCGCACATCCCGCTCGCCTCCATGGAGAAGTGGCTCGGCGAGATGGAGCACCGCTACCGGCTCGCCGGTCACTCCGAACGCGCCGTGCGCAGCGCGGAGTTCAACATCGCCGCGCACATCGGGGACGTGGCGCGCGCGGAGCGGGCGTACGCGGCCTGGCTGGCCGCCGACCGCGACGAGATGGCCGACTGCCACGCGTGCGAGCTGCACGACCAGGGATGGTGGCAGGCACGCAAGGGCGAGGACGAGCAGGCGCTCCAGCT
>CBFHCJ010000376.1:0-6841 GCA_965654005.1 uncultured Streptomyces sp.
GTAGGCGGCGGCGACCAGGCCGTTGTGGCCGCCGCCGACGATCACGGCGTCGTATCCCTCGTGTGCAGGCATGCTTCTTCGTAACACGCGGTGATCCGGACGGGCCAGATACGGCCCGCAAGGCGGTGGCTCAGAGGCCGCCGGAGGCAGGCCGCACGGCGGTGGCTCAGCGCCTGCCGAAGAAGGGACGCGGGCCGATGGCTCAGGACTCCCGCACAGGCACAGCGCACAGCGCACAGCGCACCGCGCACCGCGCACCGCGCACCGCGCACCGCGCACCGCGCACCGCGCACCGGCGAACCCAAGACCCGCGGGAGAGGGCCTCGCGCCGATGGCTCAGGGCCCGCTTTCCGCCCGCTGGCGGCGCAGCACCGCCATGGCATCGCCTGCGATCGCCCCCGTCCCGTCCCCCCCCACCCCTGGCGCATCCAGTATGACGAGTTATCTGCCGATTTTGTACGGTGCGGGGCGGGCGCCCGGCCCGAGCCGTGCCATGGCGCGGAGGATGTGTTTGGGCGGGAGTTGCCAGCGCAGACGTCCGGGGATGCAGCGCAGCAGCGTACCGGTGACGCGCAGGCGCCGGGTCACCGCCGCGGGGCTCGGGGCGGGTCTGCCGTACAACTCGTGGGCGTACGGGGGCAGGGCGGCGTACGCCAGGTTCGACACGCGCCGCCACAGCAGGGCACGCGCCGGGAGGAGCAAGGGGTGGACCGGTGGGCGCCGCAGGAAGTCGTCGACCTCGCGTGCCTCGGGTCCGGCGGCGAGCTCGGGCCGCACCTTCTCGAAGTACGCGGCCAACTCGCTCTGATCGGCCGGTGTTTGTTCCGGGTCGAGCCCCACCAGGCCTGCCGCGACCCGGTTCTCTCGGATGTACCGGTCGGCCTGTGCGTCGGTGAGCCGAAAGCCCGAACGGCGCAGGACGTGCAGATAGGAGTCGATCTCGGCGCAGTGCACCCACAGCAGCAGCTCCGGCTCGCCCACGCCGTACCGCTCGCCCGTGTCCGGGTCCGTCGCGCCGAGCATGCCGTGGATCTTCCGTACCCGGGCGGCCACCCGCTCGGCGGCCTCCGTGGTGCCGTATGTCGTCGTGCCGACGAAGTCGGCGGTACGCATGAGCCGGCCCCAGGCGTCCCGCCGGAAGTCGGAATTCTGCAGTACGCCGCGGACAGTGGGCGGGTGCAGGGCCTGGAGGTAGAGCGCGCGGATGCCGGCGACCCACATCATGGGGTCGCTGTGCATCTGCCAGGTCACCGAGGAGGGCCCGAAGAACCCCGGATCCGCGTCCACCTCGCCAGTGTGACCTTGCCCGCCGGACCCCATCAAAGGCGCTTCGACTCCGGCTGTGTCGCCGCGCGCAAGGCGGTCCTCGCCGACGAACTCGGCAAGCTGCACACCGTACGCTCCACCACACTGGACCCGGCGCCGCCGCCGGAGGCGTACGTCGCCGTGTCCGGCGGCATCTTCCGCGACTGTTCCGTGCACGACTTCGACATCGTGCGCTGGGTGACCGGGCGGAAGGTCACCGAGGTGTACGCGGCCGACGGCAATCGCGGTGCCGAGTACATCGCGGCCGCGGGCGACGTCGACACCTCACCTCCAGGAAGCGGTAGACCTCCTGTTGGGATGTCGTGGTCACCCGGGGCGGGCAGCCTCTGCCGGCCCCGTCGAACCCGGTCGGCCCGCCCAGGGGCCGGACCCGTTTTTCCGGTCCGGTGAAGGGCACTCGGGGGCCGGAGAGGGACGACACACGGAGGTGGATCCGTGCCCGGACGAGAGGAACTGCCGTCGACGTTGGAGCGCTCCTCCCGGGACGCCCAGCGCACCTGGATCAAGGCCCACGACTCCGCGGTGGAGCAGTACGGCGAGGGCGAGCGCGCGCACCGGGTCGCGTACGGCGCGCTCAAGCACAAGTACGAGAAGGTCGGCGACCACTGGGAACGCAAGGAGGGCGGCCGCAAGGGCCCCTCGGACCCGCAGTCGGCCCGGCCCCGGCAGCAGGGCGGCCGCAGCGGCGAGGGCGTCGACGAGCAGGCGTCGAAGGAGCACCTCTACGACGTCGCGAAGCGCCTGGGTGTCGAAGGGCGGTCGCGAATGTCGAAGGGAGAACTGCTGGACGCGATCCGCAAGGCGAACCGTTCGCAGACCCGTGCGGCGCGCTCCGGGTGAGTCGGTGGCCCCCCGCCGCACGGGACTCCCGACCAGCGGGGGAAGCCGAAGGGCAACCGCACCTGACGCGCGGGCGCGCCGCGCCCGCGCGGATCTGTCAGTCCGCCGGCTTCGGTGCCGTGGGCGTGGACTCCGTCGCCGCGCGGGTGGAATCCGTCGGCTTCGGTGCCGTGTGCGAGGCGATCGCATCCGGGCTGAGATAGGCGTCTGTCCGTTCGAAGTCCTTGAGCGTGGCCGGGCGGCCCCTCTGCAATCCGGTGCGGACGAAGTCGTAGCCCGCCACCGCGTTGAGCGTCCAGTTCGTGAAGGTGCGCAGGCGGGCCGGAACCGTGCGCAGGGCGCCCAGGTGGTACCCGCGCGCCACGAGCTGCGCGGGCAGGCCCGTGAGCTCCACGCCGAGCGGCTTGGAGACGGCCCGGGTGCCGCCGAGGTCGACGACGAGTCCCAGGTCCCGGTGCCGGTAAGGGCTGAGCGGCGCGCCGTGCAGTGCCGCCGCGACGTTCTTCGCGGCCCTCCAGCCCTGACGCATGGCGTGCTGGGCCGTCGGCGGGCAGATGGCGTCGCCGTCCTTTTCGAGGTCGGGCACCGCGGCGGCGTCCCCCAGGGCGAAGACCCCGTCCAGGCCGGGCACGGCCAGATCGGGCCGGACCACCAGGCGGCCGCGGTTGGTCTCGGCGTCCAGCGTGGCGATCAGCGGGCTGGGCGCGACCCCAGCGGTCCAGATCAGGGTGTGGCAGGGCAGCTTGCGGCCGTCGGTGAGGGTGACGGTGTCCTGCGTGGCCTCCGCGACCGAGACGCCGAGGGAGATGTTCAGGCCGCGGCGTTGCAGGATCGCGAGCGCCTTGGCACCCAGCCGGTCGCCGAGTTCGGGCATGAGCTTGGGCGCGATGTCAACGAGGTGCCACTTGATGAGGCCCGGGTCGAGGCCCGGGTAGCGCTTCACGGCGGCGGTGGTGAGGTCGTGCAGATAGGCGGCCGTTTCCGTGCCGGCGTACCCGCCGCCTACGACCACGAACTGCAGCCGCATCTCGCGCTCGGCCCGGTCGGAGCTCGCCGCCGCGAGGTCGAGCTGGGAGATGACGTGGTCACGGACCCAGGCGGCCTCGGCAAGGGTCTTCATGCCGACCGCGTACTGGTTCACCCCGGGGATGTCGAACTGCCGTGTCACACTGCCCGGCGTCAGCACCAGGTAGTCGTAGTGCTCGACGCTCGTCTCGCCGTTGATCTTCTGTACGACCACGGCCTTGGCACCAGGATCGATGCCGACCGCCCCGCCGGGCACGATCACCGTACGGCGCAGCAGTCGGCGCAGCGGGACCGCGACCGACTGCGGGGTGAGGATCCCCGAGGCGACGTGCGGGAGCAGGGGCAGATAGAGCTGGTGGTCATAAGGGGTGACGAGCCTCAGGACGGCCTCGCCGGGTTCGAGGCTCCGTTCCAGTTTGCGCGCGGTCTCCATCCCGGCGAATCCGCCGCCTACGATCACGATCCGGGGCACGGCCATGGCAGTCCCTCCACGGGGAGATTTCGACTTCTGCCACGCTAGGGAACGCGGACCGCATGCGCACCCCTGCCGACAGTTCCGCATGAGCGTTGCCGCATGTCCGCGCCGGGCAGCCAGGGGGACGAAGGGGACGGCCTACGTGGCGGACGCCCGCGCCAAGGCGGTCGCGGGCATGGCCACGCCGACGTTGGCGTTCGTCCTCGACGACATCACGGGACCGTCGTTCGCCCACATGGCGCACGGCGTGGAGCGCGACGCGGCCCGGCTCGGCCATCTGTGCCCGGTGTGCAGTACGGACGGCGGCCCCGAGCACCGGCTGGGGTTCATCGAGTTGATGCGCGCCCAGCGGACGAAGGCCGTGATCCTCGTCGGTGGCACCGCGGACACGCCCGAGAACCGGGACCGGATGGCCGGGATCGCTGACTCACCGGCGTCGGCCGGGTCGCGGCTCGTGTTGTGCGGGCGTCCACCGCTGGAGTCCGGGACACCGGTCCCAATCACTCTTTTCGCCGGATCGTCCACGGGACGGTGGCGCCGTCCGCGGCGTCCACCCAGTCACCCGCCGAACAACTGTGTGGGTGTGTCCGTCATGAGGTCTCTCCTGGTCGGTCGGCGGCGGGGTCGAGCAGTTCCGCAAGGTGCAGGGCACGCACGCCCCGGTCACCGGCGAGGTGGTCGATCTGCGTGGCGCAACTGAAGCCGTCGGCGACGACGACGGCCGGTGTGTCCTGGTCGATGTTGTCGAGGCGTGGTTTCAGTGCCAGGTCGGCGACGGCCATCGAGGTGCCGTAGTGCTGCTCCTCGAAGCCGAAGTTGCCGGCGAGTCCGCAGCAGCCCTCGGCCTCGTCGACCTTCCGCACTCCCAGCCGGTGCAGCAGGTCGCGGGGATGGCGGCTCTTGAAGGTCGCGTACTCGTGGCAATGGGTCTGCAGAACGACGCTGTCCGGCAGTTCGGGCGGCGTCCAGTCCCGCGCGGCCAGATCGGTCAGGGCGCCCGTGAGGGTGTGCACGCGAGCCGCGACGCGGCGGGCGGCGTCGGTGTCGAGGAGTTCGGGGACGTCGCGTTTCAGGGCGGCGGCGCAGCTGGGTTCGGCGACGACGATGGGCCGGTCGTCGCCGGTGCGGTCCAGGCGGGCGACCGTGCGGGCCATCACGCGGCGGGCGACGGACAGTTGGCCGGTGCTGACCCAGGTCAGGCCACAGCACAGGCCGTCCTCCGCCGTGCAGGGGATGCCTGCGTCGGCGAGCACACGGCGCGTGCCGCCCGCGACCTCGGGGCGGAAGGAGCGCGTGAAGCTGTCGACGAAGAGCAGGGCCTTCGACGGTTCGCCGGACTTCGCCCGGCGCAGCTCCTCGCGCAGGGCGCGCCGGGAGGCGAAGGCCGGGATCCTGCGCTGCGTGGTCACGCCTCCCAGGCGGGCGAGCAGTCTGCCGAGCGGTCCGCGCAGCAGGGCGTTGACGGGCCGGGCGGCGTATCCGGCGAGGGCGGAGGTGAGGGGCAGCCAGCCCAGGGAGTAGTGGGAGCGGGGTCTGAGGCGGCCCTTGTAGTGCTGGTGGAGGAACTCCGCCTTGTGCGTGGCCATGTCGACGCCGACGGGGCAGTCGCTGGAGCACGCCTTGCAGGACAGGCACAGGTCGAGGGCGTCACGGACCTCGGTCGAGTACCAGCCGTCCTGGACGGTTCCGCCTCGCACCATCTCCTGGAGCAGGCGGGCCCGGCCCCGGGTGGAGTCGTTCTCCTCCCCGGTGGCCCGGTAGCTGGGACACATCACTCCGCCCGCGTCGCTGCGGCAGCGGCCGACGCCGACGCAGCGGCGCACGGCTCCCGCGAAGCCGTCCTCGTCGTGCGGGAAGGAGAAGAGGGTGTCGACGGGCAGCAGCTGTGGTGTGTGCAGTGCGAGGTCGGCGTCGAGGCGGGCCGGGGCCACGATGATCCCGGGGTTGAGCAGGCCCTCGGGATCGAAGAGTTCCTTGAAGGCGGCGAACGTCCGGATGAGGCGGTGGCTGTACATGACCTCCAGCAGCTCGCCGCGTGCCCGCCCGTCGCCGTGCTCGCCGGACAGGGTCCCGCCGTGCTCGACGACGAGCGCGGCGGCCTCCGTGAGGAACCTGCGGGTGTCCGCCCGGCCGGTGTCCGTGGCGAGGTCGAAGTCGATGCGTACGTGGACGCAGCCGGCGCCGAAGTGCCCGTAGAGCACGCCGGTCAGGCCGTGGGTGGCCAGCAGCCTGCGGAAGTTGCGTAGGTAGGGGGCCAGGTTCTCGGGGGCGACCGCGGCGTCCTCCCAGCCCGGCCAGGACTCCCCGCCGTCCACCAGGCGCGCGGCGAGCCCGGCCCCGTCCTCGCGGACCCGCCACAGCGAGCGCCGCTCGGCAGGGCTGTCCACGACCCGCCCGCCGGTCATCCGGCCCCGGGCCTTGAGCACGTCCAGGAGCTCAGCCGCGCGGGTGTTCACCGCGGCCTCGTCGTCGCCGTCGAGCTCGACGTACAGCCAGGCCCGCCCCTGGGGCAGGCCGGTGACCGAGTCGGGGCCACGGCGGGCGCGCATGGTGGCGACGATCGCCTCGTCCATGCCCTCCACGGCGGTGGGGTTCCAGCGCAGGATCTCCGGTACGTCCTCGGCGGCGTCGACGACGTCGTCGTAGCCGAGGGTCAGCAGCGCTGAAGCCTGTGCGGTCGCCACCAGGCGAACCGTCGCGGCGGTGACCACCGCACAGGAGCCCTCGGTGCCGACCAGGGCACGAGCCATCTTGAACCCGTTCTCCGGCAGCAGGTGGTGCAGCTGGTAGCCGGAGACCTGGCGCGGAATGCGCCCCAGTTCGGTACGGATCGGGCCCAGGTTGGCGTCGATCAGGTCTCGTACGCCCGCCTCGAGCCGGGCGACACGCTGGACGGCGTCCTCATCGGACGGATCGGCTGCACGCAGGCCGGTACGGTCGGCGACGGCCCGCACGCCATCGGCCGTCACGATCTCCAGGGACTCGATGTGCGAGCCGGTCCGCCCGTGCCGCACCGACCGGTTGCCACACGCGTCGTTGCCGATCATCCCGCCCAGGGTGCAGCGGCTGTGCGAGGACGGATCGGGACCGAAGGCCAGGCCGTGCAGGGCAGTCGCGCTCTGCAACGCGTCCAGGACCACCCCGGCCTCGACACGCGCGGTCCCCGCCTGCGGA
>CBFHCJ010000377.1:0-6817 GCA_965654005.1 uncultured Streptomyces sp.
GCCGTCACCGCCTCACACCGAACTCCTTGACCGAGTCAAGCAACGGCATTGAGGGGCCCGCCCATCCTCCCGTCTCACTACCGCTCAGAAACCGCAGGACATGCTCAAACCCCTCCGCCCAACACGCCGAACCTGATCCCGGCCGAGCACAACAGCACACGAAGGCGAGCGGCGCGATCAGGCGTCGCCAGCCGCAAGAGCGGCGACCCGGGCGCCGACGCCATCGGCCGCCTCACCAACGGCCTCGAGCCAAAGCCTGTCCGCACTCGATCCCGGGTGTCGGCGCCGAACTCTCCGTCCACCAGCTCGGCCAGGCGATCACCGAGGCGGCTCTCCTCGTTGGGCCGCCACTGGCCATAGCTCCCTGATGTCGTCACGTGGTACCGCCTGTGGGACGGAGGCTGAACCGAGCGCGGTGCGCTTCGCGGGCTTGCAACGCTTCAAGTGCTCGGGCACTCCCAGCCTGTGAGCGACGGGGGACCCAGCGCCTCGGCCGACGTGGGCGGGCGGCGGTCACCGGTCGGCCCAGGGCAGTGCCGACCTGACCCACAGGGCCGCCTGTTGCGGGGACGCGTGCGTGTCGACACCGAGGACGTGGATGCTTCCGAGTGCACCCCGCGGTCCACTGACCTGGAGGGTCCGGTGGGAGTGGCCACCGGAACACGGGTGGACGATCACTGCACGCGGGTCGGCGCTCGGGGTGTAGCCGGCACCGTAGGTGAGGAGTTGGTGGACGTCGCCGGCGCCGACGCCATAGCGGTCGTAGCGCTTGTACTTGGCGTCCACCGGCAGCAGAGTGCGCGCGGACGGGGCACGCCCCGGAAGGCTGAGTAGTACGTCGGGCCGGAAGGTCGAGGTGCTGCCGAGGTCGCCCCGGACGGTGATGCCTGTCGCACCGCCGCTGGGGACGGCGTACCCGCCGTGCGGGGCGGCGGCCTCGGTGGCCAGACGTCGGACGACGGCTTCCCAGAGGGCGGGCATGGCCAGCAGGAGGCCGTCCGCCGTCATGCCGCCGTCGGTGAGGATGTCGGTCACACCGCCGCCACGCAGGAGCAGGCGTGCCCACGTGTGCGCGGTGCGGTAGCGGGCGTTCAGGCGTGTGTACCGGGTGCGGTCCAGGGCGCGCAGGGCGGCGTCGGGAGTCGGGGCCTGCGGGAAAGCGTCGGCGATGGTGTGAAGGTCGCGGGCCAGGTCGGGTTGTGTGGCCAGGGTGCGGGCCACCCGCAGCGCGGTTCCAAGGACGCGGTTGTCGTCGATGTCCGCCTCCCGGTCGAAGGTGCGGACGTGCAGTTGATCGAGCTGCCCGTAGCGCCGGAACACTTGTGCCGCGATGTCCAGGCGTCCCCGCAGGACCGGTTGCAGGCTCTGGCGGCGTACGTAGTCCCGGCGCAGCCCTTCCCGGACCAGTTGCTCGCACTGCTCCAGCAGGGCCGCCGCCACAAGGTCGGCGTATCCTTCCGGGCCGGTGGCCCAGCGCCGTGCCGTCGCCGGGAGCGGCGCCGGCGCGCCGAGGGCGTAGGCGAGCCAGCGCATGAGCTGCTCGCCCGGGATGGCGAACTTGGGCTCGATGACCAGGCGGATGCGGTCGAGCACCAGGATGCCGACGGTCGCGTCGGCCTTGAGCCGCCATCCGGACGGGGCCTGGTCCAGGCCGAGGCTGCCGCGCGTCTGGAGGGCGCGCAGCCGCTCGACGTCCCGGGGTGTGAGCTGGTCGGCCCCCAGCAGTGCGGATCCGTACTCCGCGAGCCGGACCTCGGTGTGGTCAGGCATCGGGGCCCGGCGTGCCGCTGGTGAACTCGG
Source organism: uncultured Streptomyces sp. (assembly GCA_965654005.1). Lineage (GTDB taxonomy): Bacteria > Actinomycetota > Actinomycetes > Streptomycetales > Streptomycetaceae > Streptomyces. The sequence goes on from CBFHCJ010000377.1 coordinate 1,801, forward strand.
TCGCCAGGGCGGCGGCGAGGTCCTGCGGCGGCATCAGCGCGGGGCGTCCGGTGTCCGCGTCGACGAGGCTGCCGAGGATGCGGTGCAGCAGGTCGGCGCGGCCGAGGCAGTAGTCCTCCAGGAGCGGGATCACCTCGTGGTGGAAGGCGGCGGCCAGGTCGTCCTCGGTGGCGATCGGCTCGCCGTTGCGCAGCAGGTAGGCGTGCCCTATCTGGTGGTCGGCGTCGAGGTGACGGGCGATGCGGGTGTTGAGGGAATCGAAGAACTGTGCCAGGTCCAGGGGGCCGACGATGCCGGACACGGCGTCCGGGTCAGGGCCGACCGGGAGGAAGGCAAAGCGGCGGCGTACGGCGGCGTCCAGATGGCTGATGCTGCGGTCCGCCGTGTTCATGGTCCCGATGATCCGCACGTTCGGCGGCACCGAGAAGGTGCGCCTGCTGACGGACAGCGCGAGGGGCAGGCCGCGCTTGTCGAGTTCGAGCAGGGTGACCAATTCGCCGAAGATGCGCGGCAGATCGCCCCGGTTGATCTCGTCGATGATCAGCAGGAAGGTCTCGTCCGGGCGTGCAATGGCCTGGTCGCACAGGGTGTGGAACACACCGTCGGTGAGCGCCAGGGTCAGCCCGGGGCCGGTGGCGCTCAGGTCCGGCTTGAAGCCCTCCACGAAGTCCTCGTAGCCGTAGGACGGATGGAAGGTCACCATGTGGATGCGGCCGTCCCGCAGCATCTCGGCCTGGGCCGCGGCCCGCTGGTCCGGCGTGGAGTTGAGCGCGTCCGCCCGACCGGCGAGGGCGAGGGCAGCGCCGAGTGCGAGCCGGGTCTTTCCGGTGCCTGGAGGTCCGTGCAGGATCACCTGCCCCTTGCGCTCCAGCGCCTCCAGTACGCCTGCGACATCCTCGGGCAGCGTGACGGGGCCGCCGGTGTACGACTCCGTCGACTCCGCGCCCGTATCGGCCAGGCCCGCAGTGATCCTGGCGAAGAGCGTCGGCTGCACCTTGGCGAACGTGGACCGCCAGCCGTGCTGGGGCTTCGACAGCTTCCGCGCGTGGGAGACGTCCCAGGACACCGGGACGACGTGCTGGTACTCGGAGTGGTCGGCCTCGAAGCGGTAACTTCCGCTGACGGTCCCGGTGGCCAGAACCTCGTCCATCCCGCGGTTGGCCACGATCCGGTCCCCCACCTCCAGGTCCCGGAACGCCAGCAGTCGCCGGGCAAGCGTCAGGCTGCCCCCGCTGCTGCGCGGCCAGTACGCGTCGAGCGCCTGTTTCAGCTCGGAGTCGCTCTGGTATTGGCCGAGGTCGCCGAGGTCGTCCCACCCGACGCGGATCACCCCGCCGTCACGGCACTCTTCCCACAGCCGTCCTCGTTCACCGGGGGCGATCTTCCAGACGGCGCGCTGCTGCGGACGCGGATCGAACTTCGCGTACAGGAAGTGCATGATTTCCTGTCCGCTCCAGCCGTCGAACTCCGGCTTCGCGCGGACGAGTTCCAGCAGCCGTCGGTTGTTGCGCCAGGCCGGTGCGTCGGGCTGCGAGGAGCCGCCCAGCAGGCCGACGAACCGGCGCAGGTGCTCGCCGGCGTAGATGGGCAGGAAGTGCTCGGGGAAGTAGGCGGCCAGCGACTTGGTCACCAGCGTCGGCCCGAACCGCAGCGCCTCCAGGTCGTCCACGGCCTCGAAGTCCCCCGCGGCCACGGCGTCGAAGGCTCTCACGAACTGTCCGCGCAGTTCCTCCCACGCCTCCTGCGGTTCCATCCCGCGCAGCGGCGCGGCCACCCGCCACTCGCCGGAGTTGTGGTGGTACATGATGTGTTTCGCCGCGCTGCCGCCCTTGATGCTGCCCAGGTTCGGTGTACCGAACTCCATCAGCCTGCAGTACGTCGGTCCGCTCCCGGACTCGGCCGCCTGCCCCAGGGCGTAGCGCGACAGGGGCAGTGTCGGCCATTCCTCAAGGGGGAACTGAGAGAGCACCTGCTTGCGTTCGTCCTCGGCGGCTGTCCCGCTGTCCGGCACGCTGCTCCGGTCGAATGCCGCCGCTGCCGCCCGTAGGTCCATTTCGTCCGCCATGAAGGTCATCATGCCGGATCATCGACCTTTTGAGCGGGGTAGTCGAGGGCGAGCCTGGGAGGCGCTGAAAGCCTGGAACGGTTCTGGGAAGGGGACGGTTGGGGTGGATCCCGCCCCTGCCCAGAGCGGGCAGGCGTCGGCCGGCTGACCACGGTTCGAGTCGTAGCCCCATCGAGCCCGGCCGTCGCTGTCGCGCAGTGGTCAGTTCCTCGCGCGCACCGTGTGGGTGGTGCCTCTACAGTGGCCTCCGGACTCCGCGCGAACCCTGCCGCCGTGTGTCATGTGCCATGCTGTGGCGGTTTTCAGAAGGAGAAGATGAGATGGCAGAGAAGCCGCTGACTCACAAGCAGGCGCTCGCCGCGCTGATCCGGGCGCTGGGTGGCACCTGGGACACCGAACGTGCCGTGCTGGCCCTGCGAGTCGCCGGGTACCGGCCGGCGGATGACGAAGCCGCGGGCAAGGAGGCCCGCCACAATCTGCGCGAGCTTGCCAAGGACGGTCTGATCGTGAGACCGGACCCGGACCAGGCCGTGTACCGGCCGGCGTAGTCGTCATCGCTAACCTCTGGCACTGACCCGTCAAGGGGTGGCAGGCTCTTGGAAGCCCTTCGTCTTGATGTGCGCGATGGCTGACGGATGACTGGTCAGCCACTCACCGCACACCCGCCAGTGATGAATGGTGCCGTCGCTGAACTCGGTGCGTACTTGCGCGACGAGCTTGTGGTCGCAGTCGCCGCGCGAGGCCATGGAACAGATCACGTCCTCGTATTGCCCAATGGCCGGTATGTACGGGTGGATCGACAGAATCGGAGAGCGCATCTCCCGCGCCGCATGATGCATGGCGTGGAGGGTAACAACGCGACACTGTAGCTGCTCCGCGTCACGGCGCTTCCGGCACCGCACCGCGGCCACGGCCCCGATCCGCCCGGCGCCGCCAGCACCAAGCCGTCCAGGCCCACAGCCGACGGAACACCGCCCTCGCAGAGGCGGCCAACCCGACTGCAGCACGAAGATCCCGACCCGCACCCGTCGTGGCAGAACAACCCGGGTACGCCGGCGGGGTAAGCGCCAGTGGGGCCTCCGTGGGCCTTTGCGTGGAAGGTCCGGAGCCGACAGAGTTCGCGGTCGTTGACCTACTCCTCCACTGTCCGGCCCGGTAGCATTCAGCCGCGAAGCGGACGGAGGGGGACCATGTCGGCGTCCGGGGACACGGAACACCAAGGGAACGGCGGACGCAGCGGGCGCCAGGAGGATGCCGGGCGCGGCGGGCACAGCGAGGACAGGATCGCCGTAGCGGCGGTCGACGACCACCCGGTGGTCCTGCTTGGCCTGCAGGCGTACTTCGCCGAGCACACCGCCGACATCGAGCTGGTACATGTGGCGCCCGACGTGGACGCGCTCCTCGCAGGGCTGCACCCGCACTCGCCTGCCGGCGCATCGGCGGGCGCCTTGCCCGGCGCACCACCGGACTCGCATCCCAGCGCACTGCCGGGGGTCTTCCCGGCCATGCCCTCGGTGGTCCTGCTCGACCTGCGGCTGCGAGACGGCAAGGCCGTCGACGACAACGTCCGGCGCCTTCGGGCCGCCGGAGCGCGGGTGCTGGTCTTCACCACCGAGCACCGGCCCGCCGCGGTACGCAGGGCGCTGGACGCGGGGGCCGCGGGTCTGGTGCTGAAGGAGGACCCGGAGGCGCGACTGGTGGACGCCATCCGCGCTGTGCACGGCGGGGAGCCTTATCTGTCCAGTCGGCTCGCACACGCCATCGTCACCGATCCGCGCGGTGCCGTCCGCCTCAGCGGTCAGGAGCGCCGCGTCCTGAAGCTGATCGCCCGGGGTCTGCCGCACCGTCAGGTGGCGCGGATGCTACACATCACCGAGGACACCGTCCGCACGTACCGCAAGCGTGCCATCGAGGCGTACGCCGCCGCGGGCGAAGGGCTGCTGGAGGACAACCGTCAGCTGGTGTGGCGCGCCGTGGCCGACGGCCACATCGACCTCGCGCCGACTCCGGCGGACGACCTGCCGGACACCCTGGGGTGGTGACACCGAACCCCGAGGCGCCGAGGCCGGGAACCTACCGCCACGGCGTGTGGTCCGGTCTTCAGCGCGCGATGGCGGCGGTCACGGCGCTGTTCGCGGTGAGCTGGTCGATGCTGCTGCTGTCATCGGGCGGACGGCTCGCGCCCGCCGTTCTCGCCACCGCCGTGCTGTTCACCGCGCTGGCGGCCACCCTGACGGTGCGCGGCGCACTCGTCCGGCTGGGCCGTCACGATGTCTGGGCGGCCGTGTGTGTCTCGCTCCTCACGCAGACGGTGTTCGCGGTCGAGCGGCCGTCGCAGATCGTCGTCGGGCTGCGCTGCGAACCCACCGCCGCCACCGTGCTGGTGGCGATCGGGTTCGGACCGCGCCGACTCGCGTGGCCGGTGTCCTTGGCGGCCATCGGCGCGCAGATCACGGCGAGTTGGCCGATAGACGGTCCTGCTGCCGCGGTGCAGGGCACCTGGCCGGTGCTGGCCGCCGCGGTGGCGGCCGCGGTGCTGGGCCCACTGCTGCGCACCGCCGCAGCCCGTGCCGACGCCGCCCAGGAACAGGCACTGACGGCAGGCGCCACGGCCGCACGCGCGCAGGCCCGCCGGGAGGCGCACCACCGCTTCCAGGACTTGCTGCACGACGAGGTGAGTTCCGCGCTGCGGGCGGTCAGCATGCCAGGGATCGCCACGACGCAGGTGAGGCAGGCATGCCGCAGTGCCGTGGACGCGCTGCTGCGGGTGCCTGCCGCACCAGGGCAGTCCGCCGACCTCGCGGCCCTGCTCACCAGGCTCACCGCCGGAGGCGGGCCGCCCCTGAGCGTCGAGGTGTCGGGGGCCGTCCCGGTGCCCGTCGAGGTGGCCGAGGCCGCCCTGGGGGCGGCGTGCTCAACATTGCCGCGAATGCGGTGATCGATCGGCAGGAG
>CBFHCJ010000378.1:0-6810 GCA_965654005.1 uncultured Streptomyces sp.
CGCGTGCCGCCCCTCCCCGCTCAGGAGCAGCCCTCCAGCGAGGAGCCCGCTCCGGCCACCGCCGCACAGCAGGAGGAACAGGTGGCCGCCGCACCGGTGACGGAGGAGCCGGTCGTCACCGTTCCCGCCCCCCGGGAGGGCGAGGCCCCCGTCCCGGAGCCGCGCCTCGCGGACCCGGAACCCGTAGTCGCACAGCAGGCGGAGGAACTGGACACCCGGGCCGCCGACCAGGAAGAGAGCACGGCCGCAGTGGAAGAAGCACGACAGTCCACCGGCCCGGCGGCGCCCGGATACGACGACGCCGAGCGGGAGGCGGTGCTGCGCGTGATGCGCGAGCGCCGAGACGTCCGCAACGGCTTCCGCAGCGACCCCATCCCGCACGACGTGCTGCTGCGTGTCCTGGAGGCCGCCCACACAGCGCCCTCCGTGGGCCACTCCCAGCCGTGGGACTTCGTCGTCATCCGCTCGGCCGAGACGCGCCGCACGATGCACGAGCTCGCCCAGCGCCAGCGCGAGGCGTACGCGATGTCGCTGCCCAAGGGCCGCGCGAAGCAGTTCAAGGAACTGAAGATCGAGGCCATCCTCGACACCCCGGTCAACATCGTGGTCACCGCCGACCCGACCCGCGGCGGCCGCCACACCCTCGGCCGGCACACCCAGCCGCAGATGGCCCCTTATTCCTCCGCACTCGCCGTCGAGAACCTGTGGCTCGCGGCCCGCGCCGAGGGCCTCGGCGTCGGCTGGGTCAGCTTCTTCGACGAGCGCGAGATGGTCCGCGCCCTCGGCCTGCCCGAGCACCTGGAGGTCGTGGCCTACCTCTGCGTGGGCTACGTCGACGAGTTCCCGGAGGAGCCCGAGCTGATGCAGGCGGGCTGGTCCAAGCGCCGCCCGCTGTCGTGGGTCGTCCACGAGGAGACGTACGGCCGTCGCGCGCTGCCCGGCGAGGAGCCGCACGACCTGCTCGCCGAGACTGTCGCGGGCATCCGTCCGCTGGACGCCAAGGCGCTCGGCGAGGCCTGGGAGCGGCAGAAGCGCATGACCAAGCCGGCGGGCGCCCTCGGCATGCTGGAGATCATCTCCGCACAGCTGTCCGGCCTGTCCCGCCAGTGCCCCCCGCCGATTCCGGAGCCCGCGGCCGTCGCGATCTTCGCGGGCGACCACGGCGTGCACGCCCAGGGTGTCACCCCGTGGCCGCAGGAGGTGACGGCCCAGATGGTCGCCAACTTCCTCGGCGGCGGCGCGGTCTGCAACGCCTTCGCCAACCAGGTGGGCGCCGAGGTCTGCGTCGTCGACGTGGGCGTGGCCGCCGATCTGCCCGCGACCCCGGGCCTGCTGCCGCGCAAGGTGCGCGCGGGCACGGCGGACATGACGACCGGCCCCGCGCTTACCCGCGAGGAGGTCAAGCAGGCGATCGAGGTGGGCATCGAGACGGCCCGCGACCTGGTGGCGGCGGGCAACAAGGCGCTGCTCACGGGCGAGATGGGCATCGCGAACACCACGGCCTCGGCCGCCCTGATCTCGGTCTTCACCGACACCGACCCGTCCGAGGTGACGGGCCGCGGCACCGGCATCAACGACGAGACGCTGGCCCGCAAGACGGAGGTCGTCCGCCGCGCCATCGAGCTCCACCAGCCCGACCCGGCCGACCCGATCGGCGTACTCGCGGCGTTCGGCGGCCTGGAGCACGCGGCGATGGTGGGCCTGCTGCTCGGCGGGGCGTCCCTGCGTACGCCGGTGATCCTGGACGGCGTCAGCGCGGGTGCCGCCGCCCTGGTGGCCCGCGCCATCGCCCCGGAGGTCCTCGCGGCGTGCATCGCGGGCCACCGCAGCGCGGAGCCCGGCCATGTGGCCGCCCTCAACAAGGTTGGCCTGCGCCCCCTGGTCGACCTCGACCTGCGCCTGGGCGAGGGTACGGGCGCCCTCCTGGCCCTGCCGCTCGTCCAGAGCGCGGCGCGGGCGATGCACGAGGTGGCGACGTTCGACTCGGCGGGCGTCACCGAGAAGTAGGCCGAGGCGGGGTCGGCGGTGACGCGCTCCTGCGTGCCCCCCGACCCCGCCGTACGCTGACCCCACATCTAAAATGCGCACGTCAGGGCTGCTCCAGAGCCGCAGCGCCCATTCGTATCGCCCGGACGAGGAGCCGCACCTCACATGGCCGAAAACCCCGCCTACCCCGTAGGCCTCCGTCTCTTTGGCCGTCGCGTGGTCGTGCTCGGCGGCGGCCAGGTCGCCCAGCGCCGCCTTCCGGCACTCATCGCAGCCGGCGCGGACATCGTCCTCGTCTCCCCGGAAGCGACACCCTCCGTCGAAGCCATGGCGGACGCCGGGGAGATCACCTGGAAGAAGCGCGCGTACGAGGACGGCGACCTCGCGGATGCCTGGTACGCCCTGATCGCCACCGGCGACGTCGAGGCCAACACGGCCGCCTCCGCGGAAGCCGAGCGCCACCGCGTATGGTGCGTCCGCTCCGACGACGCGGATGCCGCCACCGCCTGGACCCCCGCGACGGGCACCAGCGAAGGCGTCACGGTCGCCGTCCTCACCACCGAGGCGAAGGGCCGTGACCCCCGGCACACCGCCGCGATCCGTGACGCCGTGCTCGAAGGTCTGCGCGACGGCACGCTGGTCGCCCCGCACCACCGCACCCGTACGCCCGGCGGCGCGCTGGTCGGCGGGGGCCCCGGCGACCCGGACCTGATCACGGTCCGGGGCCGCCGCCTGCTCGCCGAGGCCGACGTGGTCATCGCCGACCGCCTAGGCCCCCGCGACCTGCTCGCCGAGCTCCCGCCGCATGTCGAGGTGATCGACGCGGCGAAGATCCCGTACGGCCGTTTCATGGCCCAGGAGGCCATCAACCACGCGCTGATCGAGCACGCCAAGCAGGGGAAGTCCGTCGTACGTCTCAAGGGCGGCGATCCGTACGTCTTCGGGCGCGGCATGGAGGAACTCCAGGCACTCGCCGAGGCCGGCATTCCCTGCACGGTCGTCCCCGGCATCTCCAGCTCGATCTCGGTCCCCGGCGCGGCCGGCATCCCCGTCACCCACCGCGGTGTCGCACACGAATTCACGGTGGTCAGCGGCCATGTCGCCCCTGACGACGAGCGCTCGCTGGTCGACTGGCCGTCGCTCGCGAAGCTGACCGGAACGTTGGTGGTCCTCATGGGCGTCGACAAGATCGGGAAGATCGCCGAGGCGCTCATCGCCCACGGCAAGGCGCCCGACACGCCCGTCGCCCTGGTCCAGGAGGGAACGACGGCCGCCCAGCGGCGCGTCGACGCCACCCTGGCGACGGTCGCCGAGACCGTACGGGCCGAGGATGTGAAGCCACCGGCGGTCATCGTCATCGGCGAGGTCGTGAGGGTGGGCCCGCGACCGGCCGAGTAACCATGGGTAACGCATCCCGTTCCACCCGTTGGCACCGTTCCCTGGACAAGGCAGTATCACCCTGTGGCCGATCTCATCACCGTTGAGAACCCCGACGACCCGCGCCTGCGCGACTACACGGGCCTGACCGACGTGGAGCTGCGCCGCAAGCGCGAACCCGCCGAGGGCCTGTTCATCGCCGAGGGCGAGAAGGTCATCAGACGGGCCAAGGACGCCGGTTACGAGATGCGCTCCATGCTGCTGTCCGCCAAGTGGATCGACGTCATGCGGGACGTCATCGACGAACTCCCGGCCCCGGTGTACGCGGTCAGCCCGGACCTGGCCGAGCAGGTCACGGGCTACCACGTGCACCGCGGCGCGCTCGCCTCCATGCAGCGCAAGCCGTTGCCGACGGCGGACGGACTCCTGACGACCGCCCGCCGGGTCGTGGTCATGGAATCCGTGAATGACCACACCAACATCGGCGCAATATTTCGCTCGGCGGCGGCCCTCGGCATGGACGCGGTCCTGCTCTCGCCCGACTGCGCCGACCCGCTCTACCGCCGCAGCGTGAAGGTCTCCATGGGCGCGGTCTTCTCGGTGCCCTACGCGCGCCTCGACAGCTGGCCCAGGGACCTGGAGTCGGTCCGCGAGGCGGGATTCACGCTCCTTGCGCTGACCCCCGACGAGAAGGCCAAGACCCTCGACGAGACGGCACCGCACAAGATGGACCGCGTCGCCCTGATGCTCGGCGCTGAGGGCGACGGACTGTCGAACCAGGCCCTGGCGGCCGCGGACGAGTGGGTGCGCATCCCCATGGCCCACGGCGTCGACTCCCTCAACGTGGGCGCGGCGGCCGCGGTCGCCTTCTACGCGGTGGCCACCGGCAGGCCCCAGCCCTGAGGGCGGTGTGGTCGTGACCCAGCGGAAGGCGATCGTCACGGTGCTGCGGCGCGCCGACCGGGTGCTCGTCGTCAAGCGCGGTCCCGCGGCACGCGGCCGGGCTGCTGGGCACCGCTCAGCGGAAAGCTCGACTGGGGCGAGACCCCGGAGGAGTCGCTGGTCAGGGAGGTGCGCGAGGAGACCGGCCTGACCGTTTCGCCGCTCGCGAAGGTCGGGGAGTCGAAGACCGACGACGGACGCTTGCTTTGCTCCCCGCCTCCGGGGCGCTTCAGCCGGTGTCGAGGGGCCGACCACGCTCAGCCTTCGCGCGTCCGCGCTCCCCCAAGCTCTCGGCTCCGTTCGAGCAGGGGGGACCCCCGCGAGTTCTTCGAGTGGATCCTGCCGTGGCTGTGACGGCCGACGGGCGCCGCCGCACGGCGGCCGGAGTACGCCGGGCTTCGGCGCGGACTGTGTCGGCCGCGCTTCGGCGCGGACCGTGTCGGCCGGGCTTCGTCACGAACCGTCGGTCAGCCGTCCCGGTTCAACCGTCGGTCAGCCGTCCCGGCTCAGCTCGTCCAGTGCTGGCCGGCCATCAGGTCGCCGGGCAGGGGCGCGTACGAGAGTTGTGGTCGTACCTCCCTGCGTACGCCTCCGTCGTCCAGGCCGCGCGCCGGTCCCTGGCAGCCCTGGGCCGCCGCGATGCCCAGCGCCACCAGCAGCGTCACCACGACGAACACGAAGATCCGCTGGCGCAGCAGCCGCGGGTTGGCCGGGCGCCGTCCGGTCCCGGTGGTCCGGGGTGCCGTCCGCCCGGTGTCGCTGCGCGGGGCGGGCCGGGCGCCGGGGCGGGTCGTGTGGCGCTGCGCCGGCGTCGGACGCGCCCCGGGCCGGGAGCCGTTGCTGCGGGGCGGGGGAGTGCCCGGTCCCTGCGGACGCCGCACCGTGCGCTGCTCGGCGTACTGCTCCGCCAGCCGCCCCGACGGACGGTCCGGCTCCCCGCGCGCGACGGACGGCCGTACGTCGTCAAGCCCCTGTGCCTCCCGGGTCGCGATCTCCTTGAGCCGAAGCGAGAGTTGGAGGGTGCTGGGCCGCTCCTCGGGGTCCTTCGCCAGACAGGCGCGGATGAGCGGGGCCAGCGCGTCGTGCACACCGTGCAGGTGGGGTTCCTCGTGCACCACCCGGTAGAGCATCACCTCGGAGCTGCCGTGCCCGAAAGGCGAGTCGGCGGTCGCCGCGTACGCCAGCGTGGCACCCAGCGAGAACACGTCCGTGGCCGGGGTGACGGCGGCCCCGCGCACCTGCTCGGGGGCTAGGAAGCCGGGCGACCCGACGGCCGTGCCGACGTGCGTGAGCGTCGACGCGCCGGTCGCCCAGGCGATGCCGAAGTCGATGATCCGCGGCCCCTTCGGGGACAGCAGGATGTTGGACGGCTTCAGATCGCGGTGGACGACCCCGGCCTCGTGCACCGCCACAAGACCCTCGGAGAGTGCGGCGCCCACGGCGGCCACCTCGGCGGCCGTGAGGGGCCCCTCCTCGGCGACCTTGTCGTGAAGGGAGGGCCCGGGCACATACTGCGTCGCGAACCACGGACGGTCCGCCTCGAGATCGGCGGCCACGAGCCGTGCCGTACATCCACCGCGAATCCGCCGTGCCGCCGAGACCTCACGCGCGAAGCGCGACCGGAACTCCTGATCCTCCGCCAGATCGGGCCGGATCACCTTCAGCGCGACCCGCTGGCCCCGCTTGTCGGAACCCAGGTAGACGACGCCCATCCCGCCCGCGCCGAGCCGCCGGTGAAGCCTGAACGAGCCGACGACACGCGGGTCCTCACGCCTCAGGCGCATCATCGCCATGTCCATCCCCGCTGCCCGGTCCGTTTGACGAGCCACAGCTTACGTTTCCACGGCCGGGTGCGCGCAGAGGCCGCGCCCTCTCGCCCCGATCGATTGTCAGTGCCGGATGGGAAACTTGAGAGGTCATCAGGGGAAATGCGAGCAAGAGGGCTTTGGGTCGCCTGCTGTGCCAACCACCGGCTGTGGAAGGGGGATTGAATCCGTGAAGGGTGATCGTGCGGGGATGGTCGTTGACGCCGGGGACACGACGTACGAGGTGGTGGAGAGGGGGGCCGGCTGCTGGGTGGATACGGCGGTGCGAGGGGGAGCCGTGGAAGTGAGCGAAGTCACTCGGCGGGGGTCCCCCACGCCCTTGAGGCAGTGGGGGAGGGATCGTCGTGCGGACGGCCCGCTTCATGGCGAACCGTGCTCGCACTGGTGGAGCAGCCGGTTCCGCGGTAGGGGGCGTCGGAGCAGAAGGGGCACACCGGACGTCCTCTCAGGGAAGACCCTGAGACCTAGGACCTCGTCTCCACCCAGGGGAGTACATCGCAGGTCATCGCTCATCCTCCGGGAGGCCAGGCAATCGATACGAGGGCATGACGACCCCTGCGGTCCCGCAGCCTAGATTTGAGGTCGAGCGGCGGGTGCAGCACTCGTCCCCCGAGGTCAGACACCCGCCGCTGCCAGGACAACAACACAACGGTCAGGAGAGGGACCATGGCCCATACGG
>CBFHCJ010000379.1:0-6804 GCA_965654005.1 uncultured Streptomyces sp.
GCCCGGCCGGCTCGGCCCTCCGCGGCCGAGCAGGCCCCACCAGAGATGTGGGGGGACGTTGGAGCGGTCGGGTGAGGCCCGGGCGCTTGCAGAGCCGCGACAGTCGGGGCAAGATCGTGCTCGCGGTGGGCGGCGACTGAGCCCGTACGGGAGGTGCCGGGCGTGGTGGCACCCTCGAGGTGTCAGCCGTACAGCTTGTCGAGGAAGGCTGACAGATGGCCCACCGTCCGGGCGATCTGCTCCTCCGTGGTGAGGCTCTCCTCCAGACGGCCCCCGGTCTCCGGCACCTTCTTCCCCCGTACGTACAGGGAACACGCGAGGTCAGTGCACATGTAGACACCGACCGAGTTGCCCTCGCGCCCTGCCGCGCCCGCCTTGCGGGCCGTCATCAGGGAGACGCCGCTACCCCGATGGTTGGTCAGGCAGAGCCGGCACATGCTGCTGTGCAGGAACCCCCGCTGTGAGGGCGGAAAGCGCAGCGCTACGCCGACGAGCCGGTCGACGTGTTCGGTGACCAGATAGCTGCGATCGGGTGCCCCCGGATCCCGCCAGCCCAGGAAGTCCAAGTCGTCCCAGGGGCGTTCACCGAGATCGCGGGGTATCGGGAGACGTTTGGCCTCCCCTTTCGAGCAGTTGACAAACGAGTTGCGGATTTCCTGCTCGGTGAGTGGTCTCATGGGAAGTTCTCCTGAAGGCGACAAACCTAGGGGTACTAGGTTGCTGCCTAAGTTATAGAGTCCGATGGGGGAGGGCCAATGGATTTCCGGCGCGACAGGCGAGGCGGTACGGCGGCGGAGCGCGGGCCCTGCGTCATGTCGCCGTTCACTCCTCGGGGCCGCGCGACCGAACCGGGAGCTGCGGCTGACGCTTCACTTCCACCACGACCGGATCGTGGGCGGGCGGCTGATCCCTCAGGCGCTGACCGAGGACGGCACGTACCGCTCGCAGTTCGTCACGGGGCGTTCGATACCGGCCCCGCGCACGAGCGGCCGGTGTACGGCGCGCTGAACTTCCTAGGATCATCGCCGACGCGTCGCGTACGGGCTGCTGCGAGCTGCCTGGTGCGCTTCGGGCCACCGGAGGGCGCGGGAACCGCGGAGGCGCCGCGGTCGGCGGAGCGCATGCCAGGTTGAGCCGGAAGGATCTGTTCCCTGTGCGACGGCGCGGCACGGCGCGATGCGGCACGGCACGGCGCGGCACGGCGCGGCGCGATGCGGCGCGCCGGCCGGCTAGGCGCCCTCGGCCGGCTCCTCCGCCCGCCCGTTCACCTCCGCCTCGACATCGCTCCGTGTCCTGCCGTGTTCCTTCGCGAACTCGGTGATCCCGATCTGAAGGTCGCGGTCGAGGTCCCGCCAGGCGCGAAGCGCGGTCTCGTACAGGTCGGACTGCTGCTTGGTCCACGGCGTGGCGGTGGGCGGACCGTACATCTCGCGCAGTTCGGCGGCCTTCGCCTGCGCCTCGTTCGCCGCACGCTGCATTGCCACGAGTTCTTCAAAGGTCGTCGCCACAGATCCGGATATTAGGTGGGTGTATCTGCGCAACGGTCACACGACCCGCTCGACGGACACGGAGATAGACCGGTCGGCCCGCACGCTGCACGACAGCGAACGCCCGGCGGGGACTCCGAGAGCGGTGGCTGAACGAGCTGATCGCGTCCGGGGGCTATGTCGAGGACATGTACAAGGCGGGATGAGCGGGGCAAAGGGGGTGTGTCGCCCTTCGGCGCCCCGCCGACCCGCAACACCACCCTCCCCAGCGCCCCCTCCCAGCCGCTCCACAGTGGTTTCGCCGACGTCCCCCGCGGTACTCGCGGCCTCGCCCCGAAGGGCCTGCGTTCGCGGGCCCCGGCGCCATGGCGAAGAATGGAGTGATCGCCGTGACCGAGCACCAGCACCAGGGTCCCGGCGAGAAGGACCCGATCCCGCGGGACATGCCGGACCAGCAGGCCCATGAGGGCAGGGACCCGTGGGACGCCCGTCCCGAACAGGACGACACAGACGACACCGAAGAACCCGCCACCGACGTGCCCGACACGGACGAGGCGGGCACCGGCAGGCGAGGAGCCCCGCACTCGGGCTCCGTCCATCCCGAACACCCCGTACCGGACGAGTCCCCCGCCTGACCCGCACAAGCACCCGCACTCGCATCCGCACAGGCATCCGCATCCGCATCACAGGAGGCCCGATGTCCCTGGCAGACCGGCTGCGCAGCTGGCCCGTCCACCGCCAGCTCACCGGAGACGACCGCACGGGTCGGGGCGACGCGGCGAAGTCCGCGTACACCGAGCGGCTGCGGCCACGGACGGACACGGCCGAACGGGTGGTGTCCTCCATCTGTCCGTACTGCGCGGTCGGCTGCGGCCAGCAGGTGTATGTGAAGGACGAGAAGGTCGTCCAGATCGAGGGTGACCCTGATTCCCCGGTCAGCCGCGGCCGACTGTGCCCCAAGGGTGCCGCGACCCTGCAGCTCACTACGGGTCCGGCCCGTCGCCACCAGGTCCTCCACCGGCGCCCGTACGCCACCGACTGGGAGCCCCTCGACCTGGAGACGGCCATGGACATGGTCGCCGACCGGGTCATCCGGACCCGCCGCGAGACCTGGGAGTGGGAGTGGGACGGCATGCGGACGGCCCGCACGATGGGCATCGCGAGCCTCGGCGGCGCCACCCTCGACAACGAGGAGAACTACCTCATCAAGAAGCTGCTGACCGGTCTCGGCGTGGTCCAGGTGGAGAACCAGGCCCGGGTGTGTCACTCCTCAACGGTCGCCGGGCTCGGCACCTCGTTCGGCCGCGGCGGCGCCACCACCTTCATGCAGGACCTTCAGCACGCCGACTGCATCGTCATCCAGGGTTCCAACTACGCCGAGTGCCATCCGGTCGGCTTCCAGTGGGTCATGGAGGCCAAGCTGCGCGGCGCCCGCATCATCCACGTCGACCCGCGCTTCACCCGCACCAGCGCGCTCGCGGACCTGTACGTCCCGCTCCGCGCGGGCAGCGACATCGCCTTCCTCGGCGGGATCATCAACTACGTCCTCACGGAGGAGAAGGACTTCCGCGAGTACGTGCTCAACTACACCAACGCCGCCACCCTGGTCAGTGAGGACTTCCGGGACACGGAGGATCTCGACGGCGTCTTCTCCGGCCTCGACGAGGAGAAGATGCACTACGACCCGCACAGCTGGCAGTACGAGGGCGTGGAGATCCAGCAGCCCACCGGCCGGCCCGACGAGCAGTACGAGGACCGCGTCCGCAAGATGGCCGGCCCCGAGGCCCACGGGTCCGGCGGGGCCCGCACCGGCCACCGCGCCCCCACCGATCCGACCCTTGAGCACCCGCGCTGCGTCTACCAGATCCTCAAGCGACACTACGCCCGCTACACCCCTGAGATGGTCGAGGAGATCTGCGGCGTTCCCCGCGAGACCTTCCTGCGCGTGTGCGAGGAGTTGACCGCCAACTCGGGCCCGGACCGCACCAGCGCCTTCGCCTACGCGGTCGGCTGGACCCAGCACTCGACCGGTTCCCAGTACATCCGCGCCGCCAGCATCCTCCAGTTGCTGCTCGGCAACATCGGCCGCCCCGGCGGCGGCATCCAGGCGCTGCGCGGCCACGCCTCCATCCAGGGCTCCAGCGACATCCCGACCCTCTTCAACCTGCTGCCCGGCTACCTGCCGGTGCCGCGCGCCCACGCCCACATGAGCCTCGACGACTTCGTCACGGCCACCCGCACGCAGAAGGGCTTCTGGGGCAACATGCGTGCGTACTTCGTCAGCCTGCTGAAGTCCTACTACGGTGACGCGGCCACCCCCGAGAACGACTTCTGCTTCGACCACCTTCCGCGCCTGACCGGCTCCCACTCGACGTACGACACGGTGATGGCCCAACTCGACGGCGTCTGCAAGGGTTACTTCCTGATGGGCGAGAACCCGGCCGTCGGCTCCGCGAACACCCGGCTGCAGCGCCTCGGCATGGCCAACCTCGACTGGCTGGTGGTCCGCGACTTCTCCCTCATCGAGTCCGCGACCTGGTGGAAGGACGGTCCCGAGATCGAGAGCGGCGAACTGCGCACGGAGGACATCGGCACCGAGGTCTTCTTCTTCCCGGCCGCCGCGCACACCGAGAAGTCCGGCTCCTTCACCAACACCAACCGCTGGGTGCAGTGGCACTACCAGGCCGTCGAACCGGAGGGCGACGCGCGCAGCGACCTGTGGTTCATGTACCACCTCGGCCGCCGTATCAAGGAGAAGCTGTCCGGGTCCACTGACCCGATGGACCGGCCGATCCTCGACCTCACGTGGGACTATCCGGTCAGCGGGCCCCTGAAGGAACCCGTCGCGGACGCCGTGCTCGGCGAGATCAACGGCCATGGCCCGGACGGCAGTCCGCTCAGCGCGTACACCGAGCTGAAGGACGACGGTTCCACGGACTGCGGCTGCTGGATCTACTGCGGGATCTACGCCGACGGCGTCAACCAGGCCGCCCGCAAGAAGCCGCACACCGAACAGGACTGGGTGGCCGCGGAATGGGCCTGGGCCTGGCCCGCCAACCGCCGCATCCTCTACAACCGCGCCTCCGCGGCCCCCGACGGCACCCCGTGGAGCGAACGAAAGAAGTACGTCTGGTGGGATCCGGACGCCGGGAACTGGACCGGCCACGACGTCCCCGACTTCGTACCGGACCGCGCCCCGGACTTCGTACCCGACGAGGACGCGACCGGCCCTGACGCGCTGCGCGGCGACGACCCGTTCATCATGCAGGCCGACGGCAAGGGCTGGTTGTACACGCCCGCGGGCCTGGAGGACGGCCCCCTGCCCACGCACTACGAGCCGCAGGATTCCCCGCTCCCCAACGCCCTGTACCCAGGGACCCCGCGCAATCCCGTACGGCAGCTGCTGCCCCGCGAGGGCAACCGCTACCACCCGAGCGGCGACGAGAAGGGCGCCGACGTCTTCCCGTACGTCGTCACCACCTACCGGCTCACCGAGCACTTCACCGCGGGCGGGATGAGCCGCTGGTCGGAGTATCTGTCCGAGCTGCAGCCGGAGTTCTTCTGCGAGGTCTCGCCGGCGCTCGCCCGCGAGCGTCGTCTGGAGCACGGCGGCTGGGCGACGATCGTCACCGCGCGCAACGCGGTGGAGGCGAGGGTGCTGGTGACGGACCGCATCCGGCCGTTGCGGGTGCAGGGCCGCACCGTCCACCAGATCGGCATGCCCTTCCACTGGGGCCCCAACGGCGTGTCCACCGGCGACGCGGTCAACGAACTGATGGCCATCGCCCTCGATCCCAACGCCCACATCCAGGAGGACAAGGCGCTCACCGCCGACATCCGGCCGGGCCGCAGGCCACGCGGCCCCGATCTGCCGAGGCTGGTCGCCGAATATCGCAGGCGGGCGGGGATCACCGAGACGACCGGGACGGAGGCGAGGACATGAGCCGGGACGTGAGCTGGGACATGACCCGGGAAGTGGGTGAGGAACGGGTCGGTTTCTTCACCGACACCTCCGTCTGTATCGGATGCAAGGCGTGCGAGGTGGCCTGCAAGGAGTGGAACGCGATCCCGGAAGACGGGCTCTCGCTGACCGGGATGTCGTACGACAACACGCAGGCGCTGGGCGCGTCGACCTGGCGGCATGTCGCCTTCATCGAACAGCCCAGGCCGGACGGGCGTACCCAACTCCCGCTGGCGGACGGGCGGTCCACGGCACAGGAGGCGGCGGTCGACGGCGGCGAGATGCGCTGGCTGATGTCCTCCGACGTGTGCAAGCACTGCACCCACGCCGCGTGCCTCGACGTGTGTCCGACGGGCTCGTTGTTCCGCACCGAGTTCGGCACGGTCGTCGTCCAGGAGGACATCTGCAACGGCTGCGGCTACTGCGTTCCGGCCTGCCCGTACGGCGTCATCGAGCAACGCCCGGCCGACGGACGGGCGTTCAAGTGCACGATGTGCTATGACCGCCTGGGCACCGGCCTGGAACCGGCCTGCGCGAAGGCGTGCCCCACCGACTCCATCCAGTTCGGGCCGCTCGACGAACTCCGTGAGCGGGCCGCGCTGCGCGTCGACGAGTTGCACGAATCCGGGGTCACCGACGCCCGGCTGTACGGCCACGACCCGGACGACGGGGTCGGCGGCGACGGAGCGTTCTTCCTGCTCCTCGACGAACCCGAGGTGTACGGGCTGCCCCCGGATCCCGTCGTCACCACCCGAGACCTGCCGACGATGTGGAAGCACGCGGGCGCCGCGGCCGTCTCTCTGCTGGGCACTCTCGCGCTGTCGTTCGCGGTGGCCGGAAAGGGGCGGCGATGACCAGCGCGGAGAACTCGACCTCGAAGAGCCGCAGGCGGCGCGGGGACCGGCTCATGGTTCCGCCGGCCGAGTTCGACTCGTACTACGGGCGTCCTGTCATCAAGGCGCCGGACTGGGCCGCCCGGGACATCGCCGGATACTTCTTCCTGGGAGGGCTCGCCGGAGCCGGTTCCGTCTTCGCCGCGGGCGCCCACCTCACCGGACGTCCGCGCACGGCCACCGCGATGAAGGTCTCCTCGCTCGCCGCCATCTCGCTGTCCGCCGCCGCGCTCATCCATGACCTGGGCCGCCCGGCCCGTTTCGGCAACATGCTCAGGGTGATCAAACCGACCTCGCCGATGAGCGTCGGCTCCTGGCTGCTGTCGGCGTACGGCCCGGCGGCGGGCGCGGCGGCGGCGAGCGCGGTGACCGGGCGGCTGCCGCGGATCGGCGCCCTGTGCACCGGGGCCGCCGCGCTGCTCGGCCCGGCCGTCGCCTCGTACACCGGTGTGCTCGCCGCGGA
>CBFHCJ010000380.1:0-6784 GCA_965654005.1 uncultured Streptomyces sp.
ACAACCGGCTCATGCGGATACAGGGCGCCCGTCCCGGCGCGTCAGGGCGCGTCAGGGCCCTGACGCGCCCGGGCAGAGCGAGGACAGGTCCGGGGCGCCGCCCTGGGCCAGTCTGCGGCCGTTGGCGGCGGACCGCCGCTCGAAGCGGTCGTCGGGGTGGGAGACCTTCGCTCCCGTTCCGTTGTCGGTACCCGCCACCGGGCCCGCGCTCTGCTGGTGGACGTGGTCGATCTCGTGGTACAGCGTCTCGTCGTCCACGCCCTGCGGTCCCACGACGATGTCCGAACCCGTGGTGTACGCACGGGCGTCGAACTCCTGCGCCGACCGCTGCGCCACCAGCCCGGAATGCACCCGTACATGGGCGAAGCTCATTCCGTACGCCTGCTCCGCCCGCTGCAGAATGTGCGGCGCCAGCGGGCTGCCGGGCGAGTTCACCGCGTCGAAGACCGACGACCGCCGCTGGACGGACGGCTGTGTCTCGGCCCTTCGTTGGACGGCCGGCGCCTCGTGGCCGCAGTCCGGGCCGTGCTCGTGCCGCGACTCCTCGATCGCGCGCGTCACCGCGGCGTTGCCCGCCGCGCGCTGCAGGGCGAGCAGCGGCGGCACCGGACCGGCCGACCGGGACGGGAAGGAGGTGGGCTTCCGGTGGGCGGACGGACGGTTCTCTTCGTGTGCGCGCATGGGCCTTCCCAGTCGGGCGACGGGTGGTCTGCTCCACGGAATAACGCACCGGGCGCGACGGCGGAAGGCCCAAAGGGGCAGACCCGAGGACGCGGCCCGCGGCCACCGGGGCACGAGGGCGCGACGGACTGCCCTTGTGGGCAGCGATGTTGCCCACGAACCGGCACCGGCGGACGTTCCCGCGGGTGCTGCGCGCGCGTGAGGCTGGGGACGTTCCTGTCTCGTACCCCGAGGAGAGCAGAGCATGCCGTCCTACCTGTCGCCCGGCGTCTACGTCGAGGAGGTGGCCAGCGGCTCCCGTCCCATCGAAGGGGTGGGCACGTCGGTCGCGGCCTTCGTGGGACTCGCGCCGACCGGCCCGCTGAACGAGCCGATCCTGGTAACCAACTGGACCCAGTACGTGGCGGCCTTCGGTGACTTCACCGACGGGTACTACCTCGCGCACTCCGTCTACGGCTTCTTCAACAACGGTGGATCGGCGGCTTACGTGGTCCGCGTGGGCGGTTCCGCCGAGGGCGCACCTCTCGACGGCGCGGCCCCCGCCGCGGTGACCGCCTCCGCCGCCCCGGCCGCGCTGCCGTCGGGCGAGCCCCGGCAGCTCGGCACGTTCACCGTGGCGGCCATAGCCTCCGGCAGCAGCGGCTCGCTGAACGTCGAGGTGGCCGACCCGGAGGGCGAGGGCCCGGCCGAGCGGTTCCGGCTGATCGTCAAGGACGGTGACAAGGCCGTCGAGACCTTCGACGTCACCGCCAAGAAGGGCGGCCGCAACTACGTCGTCACGCAGGTGAAGGAGCGTTCCAAGCTCATCGCCGTGACCGAGGCCGTCCCGGCCGCGCAGTTGGCCCGCCCGGACAACCAGTCGGTGGCCCTCGCGGCCCCGGTGGCCGCCCCCGCCGTACCGTCGTCCAGGGCGTCGGACGAGTCGCACCCCGGCCCGGCCACGTACCTCGGCGACTCCGCGGACCGCACCGGCTTCGGCGGCCTGGAGGCCGTCGACGAGATCTCCATGGTCGCGGTGCCCGACCTCATGGCCGCCTACCAGCGCGGCGCGATCGACCTTGAGTCCGTCAAGGCGGTCCAGCTCGGCCTGATCGCGCACTGCGAACTCATGGGCGACCGGGTCGCGATCATCGACCCGCCGCCGAGGATGAACGCCCGTCAGATCCGCGTCTGGCGCCAGGAGACGGCCGGCTACGACTCCAAGTACGCGGCCCTGTACTACCCGTGGATCAAGACCTTCGACCCGGGCAGCGGCCAGTCCCGGCTCATCCCGCCGAGCGGTCATATCGCAGGCATCTGGGCCCGCAACGACTCCGAGCGCGGCGTCCACAAGGCGCCCGCCAACGAGGTCGTGCGCGGTGCGGTGGACCTGGAGATCCAGATCACCCGCGGCGAGCAGGACCTGCTCAACCCGATCGGCGTCAACTGCATCCGTGCCTTCCCCGGCCGCGGCATCCGCGTGTGGGGCGCCCGTACCCTCTCCTCCGACCCGGCCTGGCGCTACCTCAACATCCGCCGGTACTTCAACTACCTCGAAGAGTCGATCCTCATCGGCACCCAGTGGGTGGTGTTCGAGCCGAACGACCACGCCCTGTGGGCTCGCATCCGGCGCAATATCTCGGCGTTCCTGGTCAACGAGTGGCGCAGCGGCGCGCTCTTCGGCCAGCGTCCCGAGGAGGCCTACTACGTCAAGTGCGACGAGGAGACCAACCCCCCGGAGTCGGTGGACGTCGGCCGGGTCGTCTGCGAGATCGGCATCGCGCCGGTCAAGCCCGCCGAGTTCGTGATCTTCCGGCTGGCCCAGTTCTCCAGCGGCAGCGGGGAGTTGGAGGAGTAGGGGCGTAGGCCCCGGCCGCCTCCCGGGCTCCTCCGCCCCCGTACGCCTTTCCCAGGAACCCTCACAAGGACAGCGAACACATGAGTCTCCAGCCGGGTGACGCCCTCACCTCACACAATTTCGGTCTGCAGATCGACGGCGTCATGGTCGAGTACCTCGCCGAGGTCAGCGGCCTGAGCATCGAGCAGGACGTCATCACGTACCAGCAGAACACCCCGAACGGCCAGAACGTCGTCAAGAACCTGCCGGGTGTGAAGAAGAACGGGACCTGCACGGTCGTCCGCGGTATGACCCAGTCGGCCTCGTTCACCCAGTGGATCAACGAGTCGATCTCCGGGCAGATGACCACGGCCCGCAAGAACGCCTCCATCATCATGATGGACTTCCAGAACAACCCGGTGAAGCGCTACCACCTGCGCAACGCCTGGTGCAGCAAGATCGACGCGAGCACGGTGAAGGCGGGCGAGGCGTCGGCCCTGACCGAGACCGTGACCATCGCTTTCGAAGAACTGGTCATCGAGTAATGCGGCGTACGGGTGCCAGGGCCGGCGGCGCCGTCATGTACTCCGGCGCGGACGCGCCGGCGCCCGCACCGGAGGCGGGGCCGGACGTGGCACAGGGGCCGGGGACGCCGGCCTCGGCGCCCGCCTCCGTCCCCGCGCAGGTCGCGGGAGAGCCGCGGCAACAGGAGGAACTGCGCACGGAGTTCGCCTTTCAACTGCCGCGCGGATACGTCGACGAGGCGGGCACGGTCCACCGGGACGGCGTGATGCGCCTGTCGACGGCGAGGGACGAACTCGTTCCGCTCCGCGACGTCCGGGTCCAGGAGAACCCGGCGTTCCTGTCCGTGGTGCTGCTCGGCCGCGTCATCACCCGGCTCGGCACACTGCCGATCGTGCACGACGGGATCGTGGAGAACATGTTCGCCTCCGACCTGGCCTTCCTCCAGGACTTCTATCGCCAGATCAACGCGGAGGGCCACACCCGCGCCGCCGTGCAGTGCCCCCACTGCGCGGAGCCCTTCGAGGTGGAACTCGGCGGGAGCCGCCTGGGGGAATCGTGACGTACGCGACCGACCGGCTGCACGAGGAGATCGCGTACGTCGCCTATCACTTCCACTGGAGCCTGGAGGAGATCCTGGACCTGGAACACCACGACCGCCGCCGTTACACGGGCGAGATCGCGTCCTTGGTGACGCGGGCCGGGGCGGAGGGCTGAGCGATGGGGTTTCTGGACCGGTTGCGGAAGCGGGCCGAGGGCAAGGGCGACGACGACGGCTCGGTGACCGCCGCTACCGCGCCGTCCGTCGGCGAGTCGAGGACGCCGGAGGCGATCGACGCCTCGGAGCCGACGGGCGGTGAAGCGCGGGGCGTCGGGCGTGCGGTGGTGGCTGCCTCCTGGTCGGGGCTGCCGCCGATCCAGCGGGCCCTCGCTCCGGGGCAAGTCGGCGTCACGGACGCCGGGTTCGGGGGGCGGCTGCCGACGTGGCAGAACCCGTCGTTCATGGGCACGGCGTCCCACGCGGTCCTGGACGGACAGTCGAGCGCGATACTCGGCGGTACGGGGCACCCGTCATCGGCTCGCCCGGTACCGGGACTCGAACTCCCTTCGAACACACTGCCGTTGGTCGGCTCCGGCCCGGCGGTGCAGCGGACACCGGTGGTACCGCTGCGGGTGAGCCCGCCGAAGCTGCCGGGCGCCAGGAGTTGGGGTGCGGCCGCGGGCCGGGGTTCGGCCGCGGGCGGCTTCCCGCGTGCACGGAGCGGACCGACGGTGGTGGCAGTGCCGACGGCCGGGCGGGCCACCTCGGACTCGTCGGGCGCTGCGCGTGCGACGACCGCCGGGCGCGCGGAAGAAGGATCGGCTCCGCGAGTCGTCGGGTGGCCGACGGCCGCAGCGGGGGGACCGGCACGTACAACCGCGCCGTCGGCTTCGCCGGACACCCCCGGTGCGGTGAGTGACCCGAGCGGACGGATGCGCTCTGTCCAGCGAGCGGGCGCGAGCGGCACGGCCCCCTCGGGTTCTGCCGCGCCGTCGCCTGCGGGCGGGCCGGTGTCCCCGGCCGCTTCCGCTCCGGCTCCCGCTCCCGCTCCGTCAGTCGCCTCGGCGCCGGTGCGGGCTGCCGCGGCCGGACCGGAAGCCCCGGTCGTGTAGCTGTCGCCGCAGCAGTCGTCCGCCCCGGCGGACGCCCCGCCGTTCCCCGTCGCCGGACTTCGGGTGAAACCCGTCCCGGCGGACTCGTCGTCCCGGCCGGGGTCCCTGACGAAGGCGCGGACCGGGGCCACCGCGGTACAGCGGCGGACGCTGCACGTGGCGCCGAGGGTTTCCACGCCCACGGTCGGTGCCACGTCCGGCGCGCAGCCGACGGGGGCCGTGGGCGGCACGGCCGACGGATCGCCGACCAGGTCGACCGAAGGCACCCCAGATGGGGTCCAACCCGCCGTGGCCGTTCCCACGGTCGCTCCGAAGCCCATCGGCGAGGGCACGGCGGGGCGACCCGGAGATACGGCGGCGGACGGTACCCACGCCGAAGCGAGGGCTTCCTCCGAGGCCTCATCTGCCGCCACCTCTCGGACAGGAGGCACAGGCGTCACTCCGGTGCAGAGGTCGCAGGCCGGGCGCCGTGCGAGGTCGTCCGACGGCGGAGGTTCCGGTGTGGGAGGCACATCCGGGCGCCTTCCTGCCACCGACGCCGGTCAACACCGCACCCACCAGGTGGCGGACGGCCCGAGGCACAGTGCCCCCACCGCCGGCAACGGCCCGGCTGTCGACGGCGCGGCGACCGCCCGGCCAGGCGGAGCCATGCCCCGTTCCGGTGCCGCGACGCCCGCGGGGACTCCGCCGCGTGGTGGCGGCGGCACGCCGAGCGGTACCCCGGCCGTCGCGGCTTCGCGGACGACGGCCGGCCCTTCCAGTGAAGCGAACCCCGCCGTCCAGAGACGAACGGCCACCGACACCGGCCGCCCGCAGCCCACGTCACCCGGCGACAGTCGTGCCACGCCGTCCGGCCCCGCACCGGCATTCCGCACCCAGAGCCGCCCCACACCTGCCGGTGCCGCACCGGCGCTCCACCCACCCCATACGGCGCCCGGTCCCGCCCCGGCACCGCGCCCTGCCCCGGCAACCGATCCGGGCACACCACATAGCGCCCACCCCACCCCCGGTACTGCGGCGGCCGTTCCCCCACCGCAGTCGGCGACCGAGGTACAGCGGGCGGCAATCCACCCGTCCACGCCCACTTCCCCGACCCCACCCGCCCGTCCCACGACGACGTCATCCGCCTCCCGCAGCGCGACGGCGACCGGCCCCACACCGCCCGCGCACACCCCGGACACCCGCTCCCCCGACTCGGGCTCCACATCGACGCCCATACAACGGGCAACGACCGACTCCGCCGACACGCCCCCGCCCGTAGGACGGCAGACGACAGCGGACTCCGCCCACACACCGGCCCCCGTACAACGGACAACGACGGACTCCACCCACACGGCGATCCCCGCACCCCGAACGGTGGCAGGCCCCTCGCCCCTCGGCTCTCCTCACCCGACCGGCAACTCCGCCCAGCAAGCCGCCTCGGCCGTTCCGCCTGCCGTCGGCTCCCTGCTCCAGCCGGCCCCGTCGACCGAAGGCTCACCCCGTGAGACGCCGCCCGTCCAGCGAACTGCCGCCCGTCAGACGCCGCCCGTCCAGCGAACTGCCGCGCGCCGAACGCCCCGCATGGGCCTCGGCGATCCGATCTCCTCGAAGTCCGTGAGCCCCGCGAGCCCGCCCAACTCGCCCGTCCTTGAACCCGAATTCCTGTCCTCGAAGCCCAACTCACCGTCACCAGAGCTTGGTTCGGTTTTGCCGTCGGCACCCCCTGCCGCGACGCTCCCCGCCCCCTCGTCCGCCTCTCCCGGCGGCACCACCCCCACACCCGCCGTCCAGCGCGCCCCGGCCGTCCCACCCCGCGCCCCGCGCCGCTCCCCCTTGGGCGCTCCCATGGCCACCGCACCCGCCGACGCCACACCCTTCGTCGGATCCCCCGCTCCGGCACCGCACCCCCCGTCCACGGCCGTCCCCGGGAAGCCTCCCGCCGCAGTACCGCAGCAGCCGTCGGTTCCCCGCTCCGCCGCCGCTCCCAAGGTCAGTTACGGCGGATGCAAAGGCGGCTCCAATCGCAACCCGCGATGGCGGCTATGTTGGTCCCCGAGGATTTCGTCAGGGCGCTCAGGTAGCGCGGAGTCTCTGTCGCAAACAATACGGCCGGATGACAAAGGATCCGCG
>CBFHCJ010000381.1:0-6729 GCA_965654005.1 uncultured Streptomyces sp.
TAGGCAACTGCCCGTTCGACTTGTACTGGCTAGGCAACTGCCCGTTCGACTTGTACTGGCTAGGCAACTGCCCGTTCGACTTGTAATTACTGGGATTGAAATTAGTGTTGGTGTTGCTCAGCGGAGAGGTGATAGCTGCGGGGGAGACCTGGTTCAAGATCCGCGTCTCGACCGAATACTGTCCCGCCAGCGTATGCAGCACCTTACGCAAGTCATTGGTCATCATCTCGACGATCTCCGGACTCTCGCTGACCGGGATCAGCCCGTTCGCCATCGGTTGGATGCCGATTTTGAGAGCCTGGTTCGCATACCAGTTGTCGATGGTGATGACGTTCGCCTGAGCCACCGCGAGATTGTTCCCGGCGTCGACCAGCGTCTGAGGGACCGAGTTGCCCATAGCTCCCCCGGACAGCTCCGTCGCAGCGGACCCCACCTGCTTGGAGAAGGTCTCCATCATGGTCATGAACGCATCAGCCGCAGCCCCTTGCCACGGCGAATCCTTCTGACCCGCCAGCGCATTGGCCTGGTCGACCAAGGCCTTCGCCACCATCTCCAGCACTTCCTGCACGTACTGGAAAGTGTCAGCGGCGTCGTACAGGCTCTGCGGGCTGGCTACGGTTTGAGCCCTTGCCGTGTCGGATTGGGAAGACAGATTCGAACCACCGACGATGACGGCTTCGATCTGCTTCCAGTTCCAGTTGTCGTAGTCGGACGAGGACCCCATAACGGAATTGTTGCCATAAATTCCTCCGTCGCTTCCCTGCGTGGTGTTCCCGGAGTTGTAGTCCGTCTTGTCTTTCGGGGGGGTCTTGTACACCATTGCATCCACGCTTTCGTTCCGAGCGACGGCATCCCGGGTTTCGACGACTCATCCACCGGAACCGACGATCACCTGTTCCTGTTCCTGTGCCCGTGCCGGTGCCTGTGTGGGAAAAACGACTTCTGACGGAAGAACTGCATACACCGCAAAGGCCTATGGCGGCGTCAGGTCCGCAGGACGCATGACACCGCCATAGGCAGGAGTGACTTAACTGTCATCACCCCGAGCTGAGCTTGCCGAAATCTCCCAGTGCTGGTGCTAGGGCCTCCTGCACCTCGTCTGCCGACATTTTGTTCTCTTCCTCGATGGTCGAGTACTTCTGGCTGAGCTGCCGGGTACCCGAGCCGATATCGGCGAGGCCCTGCCCGAGGCCGTGGAGGATCTTGAGGTACGTGGCCTGAATACCCTGATCCCCGGTGTCCCCGCTGGTGGCCTGCCGCAGGTTGTAAGCGTCGAAGAAGGACCCAGGGTTCACCGACGGCATCTTCAGCAGCATCTCGTACGCCTTCTGGACCGGTTCTGCGAGCTTGGTCATGTTGCCCGAGAACAACTCCATGGAGGGAGTGTCCACCACGGTGTGGCCGGTCTTCCCCGAGTTGTCCGGAACCGGGGGAGCCTCCACCGTCTGGGTCTTCGCTACCGACCGCGTGGGAGGCGCGTGGAATGTGGTCGGATCCCACGGCTTGGGTTGGGGGTCGGGCGGGGCGGTCCGCTGCGGCGTGTTGCGGTGCTGAAGAATCTCCCAGGCAGTCATCAGCGCGCCCAGATCTTCTGGCCGGCGGTCTCGCCGTTGCCGTACTCTTGGATGATGTTCTGCAGAGCGGCCTGGGCGTTGGCGGCCTGGACGGTCATGTCACTCGCCCCCTGGGCCCAAATCGCACGCTGGCTGTCGAACTCGTCGCGCGCGACACTCTCCCACTCGATGATGGCCCGCATCGTACCGGTCTGCAATTCCTGCAGGAATGAGTTGATCTGGTTAGAAATGGTGCTCATCTGGTTGGCCGCTTCCTCAAGGGTCGCGAAGGTAAGGCTGTAAGTCGCCATGTTCTTCTCCTTTCTCGTCTAAGCCCGCTGTGTCAGAATCCGGGGAGGTGCGGAGCGGTGATCCCCGCCGCGGCCCTCTGAGCGGCCGCGATCGTGTTCTCGTTGGTCTGGGTCAGGACCGAGGTGTTCTGCGACAGGGCATTCTCCATGCCGTTGAGCACCTGGATGACCTTGAAGAAGTCATTGAGCCAGTTCTCCAACGCCCGCTCGAAGGACGTTGACGCCGCTCCGGTCCAGGCGGAGACAATGTTGGTGGCCGTCTGGCTCATGGCCTTGTACTGGCTGTCGAAGTTCTGCACGCCCTGCGAGAACGTGTTGATGGCTGTGCGGAGTCCATCAAGGTCAACCTGCGTCATGCCTGCCGTCGAACCTGCGGGTCCCGACCCAAGGGAAGGCGGAGGAGCCTCCACCATGTTGGGCGACCCTCCCGACCCAAGGGAAGGCGGAGGAGCCTCATTCACCTGAAGCGGCGCACTCAACGTAGCCGGAACCCCATGCACCTCAGGCGGCGCACTCAACGTAGCCGGAACCCCATGCACCTCAGGCGGCGCACTCAACGTAGCCGGAACCCCATGCACCTCAGGCGGCGCACTCATCAGCGCCCCCAGTTCTTCTGACCGACGGCCTCGCCGTTGCCGTACTCGGCGATGATGTTCTGCAGAGCGGCCTGCGCGTCGGCGGCCGGACGGTCATGTCACTCGCCCCCTGGGCCCATATCGCACGTCGGCTGTCGAACTCGTCGCACACGACACTCTCCCGCTCGATGATGGCCAGCATCAAGCCGGTCCGCATTCTCTGTTCTTCTGGAAGTCCTGCTCATTTGCTCGGCCGCTTCCCCAAGGGTCGCGAAGATGAGGCGGTAAGGGGGCCATGCCCTTCTTCTTTCCCATCTGCCCGCTGCTGTCAGAATCCGGGGAGGTGCGGAGCGGTGATTCCCGCCGCCGCCCTCTGAGCGGCCGAGATGGTGGTCTCGTTGGTCTGGGTCAGGACCGAGGTGTTCTGCGACAGGGCGTTCTCCATGCCGTTGAGCACCTGGATGACCTTGAAGAAGTCATTGAGCCAGTTCTCCAACGCCTGCTCGAAGGACGTTGACGCCGCGCCGGTCCAGGCGGAGACAATGTTGGTCGCCGTCTGGCTCATGGCCTTGTACTGACTGTCGAAGTTCTGCACGCCCTGCGAGAACGTGTTGATGGCTGTATGGAGTCCATCAAGGTCAACCTGCGTCATCTGGCCTGCCATCGAAGCCTCCTTCTTTCGCTGTGGGTTCCTTGTCGAACCGTCTGATCACAGCCTGCCGGAAGCCAAAGTCGACGGAAATAGCATCTGGCATTCCTTGCCCCACCCACCAGCGAATGTTGCCCCGGCGTCCCTTTCACGTCCCCGCGCCTGCGCCGGCCAGGGCCGGGCTGTCCTCCTCTGGTGGGGCCTGCCCAGCCTCTTCCGCTTCACGCGGTGCGGAGTCCGGCCGTGTCGCCGGGCGAACCGCCGGGGAGTCGGCCGCGGCCAGCCGCTCGGCGAACCGGTGCGCCCCGTACGCGCCGGCAGGGGGCGGGGACTCCGTGAAGTGCTCGGCGAGTGAGTTCCGTACGTGGTCGTCGACCGTATAGCCGCGGGTCACCAGGTGGCGCAGCGACAACTCGGCCAGTTGCTCACCCGTGTAGTCCGGGAACTGCACGAACTCCGCGAAGCAGGGGCCCAGTTCGGAGCCGGAGGGGGAGTTGAGAAGCTCTACCAGCAGCGGCTGCTCGCCCAAGAGCGTCAGCGCCACCTCCGAGTTGCCCTCCGCGGCATGGCGCAGTGCACCCAGTACGGCGCCGCGCTCCTCGTCCGGGCGCGCCAGGAACGCCTGGTCCGCCTCCAGCAGCAGCAGTCCGCCCGCGGCCTCCTCGAACAGGGCCGCGCCGAAGGTGTCCGCCTGCTCGCGCCAGCTCGCCGGGAAGGCGGACAGGGCCTGTTGCTGCACTGCGCCGGTGGCCAGCAGGCCCGCCTCGGCGAGGCACCGGGCGTACAGCCGGGCCACGGCGCGCCGGCCGCTGCCTTCCTTGCCGGCGAACACCAGGTTCAGCAGCCCGGCGATCGGCTGGCCCTGCCGGTGCAGGTCCGCGAGGCCGGAGACGCGGCTCAGCAGCGACTCGCGGACCGCGTCCAGCCCGACCAGGCTCCGCAGTCGCCGGA
This sequence comes from uncultured Streptomyces sp., assembly GCA_965654005.1. Classification (GTDB taxonomy): domain Bacteria; phylum Actinomycetota; class Actinomycetes; order Streptomycetales; family Streptomycetaceae; genus Streptomyces. Next base: position 4,040 of record CBFHCJ010000381.1, read on the forward strand.
TGCTGCGTGCCTCGGGCTGCCGCCCGTTCTCGGGTACCGACGGCGCGGGCTCCGGCCCGGCCACCGATTGCACGTCCGCGGCATCGAGCCGGCTCAACTCGGAGTCGGAGCCGGGCGGGTGAGTGGCCAGCCGGGACGCCTGGCGGTTGATCATCGACTCGAAGAGCTGGCGGGCCACGCGGCCGTTGCCGAACGTAGGCCCCTTCGGGATCCGCTCGAAGTACGAGGTCAGGGCCTCCAGCGCGGAGTCGGTGAGCTCGTAGTAGTGCTTGCCGCACAGGCCCCGGACGATCGTCACCAGCTCGTCCACCGTGTAGTTGGGGAACTCGACGGTGCGGGAGAAGCGGGATGCCATGCCGGGGTTGGAGGACAGGAACTGGTCCATCTGCTCGGAGTAGCCCGCGACGATGACCACTACCTGGTCGCGGTGGTCCTCCATGAGCTTCATGAGGCTCTCCACCGCCTCCTGGCCGAAGTCGGGGCCGCTGCCCTTGGACTGGCTGGTCAGGGTGTACGCCTCGTCGATGAACAGCACGCCGCCGAGCGCCTTGGTGAACACCTCCGTGGTCTTGATGGCGGTGGCGCCGATGTACTGGGCGACGAGGTCGGCGCGGGCGACCTCCACGATGTGACCCTTGGCGAGGATGCCCAGTTCGGCGAGGACGGCGCCGTAGAGCCGGGCCACCGTGGTCTTGCCCGTGCCCGGTGGACCGGCGAACACCAGGTGCCGGCTCATCGGAGGCATGGGCAGGCCCATCTCCTCGCGGCGCTGGGCCATCTTGTTGAGGTTGATCAGGCTGGTGACTTCCTGCTTGACACTCTCCAGGCCGACCAGTGCGTCCAGTTCGGCGAGCGGCCCGGTGCCGATGTGCTGCGCGGTCTCCGGCGCCTCGGGCTGCTCCCCGCGCTTCTGCCGCTCATACCGCTCCTGCTCCTTCGGCGCGGATCGCCCGGGCTGGTCCTGCGGCCGGTCCAGCCGGTCGCCGCCGGTGAGGTTGACGGCCTGGAACTGCGGGTTGTCGCGCAGTTGGTGCACCTGACGGCCGCCGTTGTCCCGTACCTCGCAGTCGCGGACGACGACGGGCTCCTCGGTGTTCGTGCGGACGCCGTCCCCGGCGTTGTCGAAGATCACGCAGTTGTTGACCTCGGCCCGCGCCGACACCTGGATGTTCACACCGTTGCCCCCGGCGCTGTGCACCCGGCATCCGACGGCGCTGAGGGCACCACCGCCGGAGACCCGGATGCCGTCGGTCCCGGAGCCGGCTATCTCGCTGTCCCGCAGGGCGAGCACCGCGTCGGTTCCGACGAGTACCTCGCAGCCGTGGAACGCGGCGGAGACCACCTCCGCCGTGGCGCCGTCGGTCAGACAGATCCCGGAGCCACCGGCGGTGCGCAGCCGCAGCCCCGCGAAGGTGCCGCTCGCCTTCTCGGCGAGTTCGACCGCGCTCGCCTTGTCGGTGGCGATCGCGGAGTCGCGTACTACGACCTTGGCCGCGCCCGCCACCCGCAGCCCTCCCCCGGCGCCCTCGGCCACGGTCAACTGCTCGAACTCCGCAGCGGCGCCGTCCGTGACGAGCACGCCGGTCCGGGCCGCCTCGCGCACCGTCACCTGGGTGAGGCTCGGGGCGCTCTCGGCGTCCACGAGTACGCCCACCGCCGCCTGCGTGATCTGGCAGTTCTCCAGCCGGGGCCGCGACTTCCCGGTGATCCGGAGCGCGGCTCCCGCCGGGGCGGCGACCGTGCACCCGCGCAGCAGCGGGCTCGAGCCCTCGGCGATGTGCACCGAGTCCGCGCCGGTCCCGGAGAACCGGCAGTCGGTGAGGCTGATCTCCCCCCGGCTGGTCAGGTAGGCGTCGACGCTGACGCTGTCGGTGACGGCGAGGCCCTCCACCGTTGCGGCGCCGTCGTGTTCGACGACCAGCGCCGGCTTGGCGCTCCCCTTGACAGCGGTGCCCATGATGTGCGCGCGTCCGTGGCCGTTGACGCAGATCCCGTTGCCCCCGGCCTGGTCGACGACGCTGTCCCGAACCGTCAGCCGCCCGCTCTCGGCGACCACGATCGCGGACGAGCGCGTTCCCGTGAGGACCGTCTTCTCGACCGCGTTGTTGCAGGGCGAGGTCACCACGATGCCGGCGCCCTGCGCGTCGTCGATCCGGCAGTCCCGCGCCACCAGGGTTCCCTGGTGCCACGCCAGGATCGCCGTCCACCCAGGGCCGGTGATCCGGCAGGCGTCGAGTGCCGCCTCGCCGCGCCGGATCTCGACGGCCGCCGAGTCGCCGTCCCCGCCGTGGACGGTCAGCCCGGAGAGCTGCACCGCCTCCGCGTCGATCACGACGGCGCTTCCCGAGTCGGCCTTGATGAGCACACTGCCCGCGCCGTTCATGGCCGCGATGGTCACCATGCGCGTGACGACCAGCGCTTCCTCGTATGTCCCGCCGGCCACAGTGATCAACGCCCCGTCGGTGGCAGCACGCAGCGCTTCGCCGATGGAACGGTAGGTGCCGGGGCGGTCCCGGGAAACCGTCAGGACCTGCGTCGTCATGGCGTCGTCTCCTCTCGTGATGGTGCGGTGCCGGAGGGCGGGGCGCCCTTCCGCGGGCCACGGCCGGCCAGGATCAGCCCCGGCGGGTTGCGTAGGGCGCTGATCGCGGCGGCCGGGAGCCGCTCGGCCGGCCGGGTGTCCTGCCACT
>CBFHCJ010000382.1:0-6725 GCA_965654005.1 uncultured Streptomyces sp.
TCGCTGCTTTGCAGCGGGCTCTTGACCATGGTGACACCACGCTGGTGGTTGCCGACATCGTTTGGGACCGGTTCGTCGGTGAGTTCACCGCGGTGCGGCCGAGTCGCCTTTTCGATGAGATTTCTGAGGTTCAGCGTCTTGAGGCTGTGGCTGGAGCGGGGTCGGAGTCCGCTGTTCCCGGTGCCGGTTCCTTGTTGGCGCAGCGGTTGGTCGGGTTGTCGGAGGTCGAGCGTGGTCGTGCGCTGATGGAGGTGGTGCGGTCGCAGGTGGCTGCCGCGCTGGGGTATACGGGTGTGGATGCGGTGGAGGGCGGGCGGTCTTTCAAGGAGTTGGGCTTCGATTCGTTGACTGCTGTTGAGTTGCGGAATCGTTTGAATGCGGTCACTGGTCTTTTTCTGCCGAGTACTTTGGTTTACGACTATCCGTCTGCTGCTGCGCTTGCCGGTTATTTGTGCGCTGAGTTGCTGGGCCAGGACGCCGCGGGTGTGGCGGCGGGTGTGGTGGGTGGGGCCGGGGATACGGCGGGTGTGGTGGATGGTGAGCCGATTGCGATTGTGGCGATGGGTTGCCGGTTTCCCGGTGGTGTGGGTTCTCCGGAAGAGTTGTGGGAGTTGCTTGTCGAGGGTGGTGATGCGATGTCTGGCTTTCCGGTTGACCGGGGGTGGGATGTCGAGTCGCTTTATGATCCGGTTCCGGGTCGGGTGGGGAAGGTTTATACGCGGGAGGGTGGGTTCCTGCATGATGCTGCCGGGTTTGATCCGGGGTTTTTCGGGATCAGTCCGCGTGAGGCGTTGGCGATGGATCCGCAGCAGCGGTTGCTGCTGGAGACGTCGTGGGAGGTGTTCGAGCGGGCGGGTATTGATCCTGGGACGTTGCGGGGTAGTCGGACGGGTGTTTTCGCCGGTACCAATGGCCAGGATTATCTGACCCTGTTCGCGGATTCGTCGGGGGAGTTCGATGGGCATGTGGGTACGGGTACCGCGGCGAGTGTGATGTCGGGTCGGCTTTCGTATGCGTTTGGTTTGGAGGGGCCGGCGGTCACGGTTGATACGGCGTGTTCGTCGTCGTTGGTGGCGTTGCATTTGGCTGTGCAGGCGTTGCGGCAGGGTGAGTGTTCGTTGGCGTTGGCCGGTGGGGTGACGGTCATGTCGACGCCGGATACGTTTGTGGATTTCAGTCGTCAGCGTGGGTTGGCTGTGGATGGTCGGTGCAAGGCGTTCGCGGAGGCGGCGGATGGTACGGGTTGGGGTGAGGGGGTGGGTTTGTTGTTGGTGGAGCGGTTGTCGGACGCCCGGCGTCATGGGCATCCGGTGTTGGCGGTGGTGCGTGGGAGTGCGGTGAATCAGGATGGTGCGAGTAATGGTTTGACGGCGCCGAATGGTCCGTCGCAGCAGCGGGTGATCCGGCAGGCTCTGGCGAATGCGGGGTTGTCGCCTGCTGAGGTGGATGCGGTGGAGGCGCACGGGACGGGTACCGCGCTGGGAGATCCCATCGAGGCGCAGGCGTTGCTGGCCACCTATGGCCGGCAACGCCCCGAGGACCGGCCGCTGTGGCTGGGGTCGGTCAAGTCGAACATCGGTCACACGCAGGCGGCGGCGGGTGTCGCGGGTGTGATCAAGATGGTGATGGCGATGCGGCATGGTGTTCTGCCGAAGAGCCTGCACATCGATGAACCGACTTCGCATGTCGATTGGTCGGGGGGTGGTGTGGAGTTGCTGACGGAGTCCCGGGCGTGGCCGCAGAGCGGTGGGCCACGGCGGGCTGGTGTGTCGGCGTTCGGGATCAGTGGTACGAACGCGCACACGATCTTGGAGCAGGCTCCATCGGTGGCTGAGGGGCCGGCCGGCGGGGACGCCGGCGATGCCGGGATGCCGCCGCCGGTAGTGCCGGTGGTGGTGCCGTCGATGGTGCCGGTGGTGGTGTCGGCGCGCAGTGAGGTGGCGTTGCGGGCGCAGGCGGAGCGGTTGCGGGTGTGGGTGGGTGACCGGGCCGGGGAGAGGAGTCTGCTTGATCTGGCGTACTCGCTGGCTGTGGAGCGGTCTGCGCTTGAGTGCCGGGCGGTGGTGGTGGCGGGTGAGCGTGAGGAGTTGTTGGCGGGGCTTGCTGCCGTGGCTGGGGGTGAGTCAGGGGGGAACGTCGTCGCGGGTTCGGTGGTCGAGGGACGGCTTGCCTTTCTCTTCACTGGTCAGGGCAGTCAGCGGGTGGGGATGGGCCGGGAGTTGTATGAGGCGTTCCCGGTGTTCGCCGACGCGTTGGACGCGGTGTGTGCTCATGTCGACCAGCATCTTGATCGCCCGCTGCGGGAGGTGGTCTTCCAGGGCGGGCTCCTTGACGAGACGGCCTATACCCAGCCGGCGCTGTTCGCTCTCGAAGTAGCCCTGTTCCGGTTGGTGGAGTCATGGGGTGTGCGGCCGGACTTCCTGGCGGGTCATTCGGTCGGTGAGTTGGCCGCCGCGCACGTCGCCGGGGTGTTGTCGCTGGCTGACGCGTGTGTGCTGGTGGCGGCACGGGGCCGGTTGATGCAGGCGCTGCCGTCCGGGGGTGCGATGGTCGCCGTGGGGGCGTCCGAGAGCGAGGTGCTGCCGTTGCTGGACGGCGAGGTGGGCGTCGCGGCGGTCAACGGCCCCTGCTCGGTGGTGATCTCGGGTGCGGAAGACTCCGTGGACGCGGTGGTGGCGCAATTGGGAAGCCGCAAGACGCACCGGCTGACGGTCAGCCATGCGTTCCATTCGCCGTTGATGGACGGCATGCTGGAGGAGTTCCGTGCGGTCGCCGAGAGCGTGACGTTCGACTCTCCGCGGATCCCGATCGTCTCGGCGCTCGATCCGGACGCTGATCTGTGCGCTCCGGAGTACTGGGTGCGGCATGTGCGTGAGGCTGTCCGGTTCTGTGACGCGGTCCAGGCACTCGAGGCCGAAGGCGTCGACATGTTCCTGGAGATCGGACCGGACGGCGTCCTGTCCGCGATGGGACAGGACTGCGTCAGCGGGGACGCGGTCTTCGCGCCCGTCCTGCGCCGGGACCGGAGCGAGGCCCACACACTCAACCTCGCGATCGCCCAGCTGCATGTGCGCGGAGCAAAGGTGGACTGGTCGGCCGTCTTCGCCGGGCGTGGTGCCCGTCGTGTCGATCTGCCGACCTACGCGTTCCAGCGTCAGCGCTACTGGCCCGCTCGCCCGGCCGCGGCTGGGAGTGGTGATTCGGGTTCGGGTGTGGACGCGGCCGACGTGGCGTTCTGGCAGGCGGTGGAAAGCCTGGACCTGGACCAATTGGCCGCGACGTTGCAGATCGAGGACGGCGGTGAACTCGGTGGCGTCGTGCCCGCCCTGGCAGCCTGGCGTCGTCGCCAGCGTGAGGAGTCGGTCGTTGACGGCCTGCGCTACCACGTCGTCTGGAAGCCGATCACTCCCTCACGCACCGGCACCCTGACCGGCACCTGGCTGGTGGTCGGTCCGGCCAGCCAGGCCAGCCAGGCCAGCCAGGCCGGGCAGGCCCCGGTCCCCGCGGTCGCCGAGGCCCTCGCCCAGGCGCTCGCAGAGGCTGGTGCCACGGTCCGACGGATAACCCTGGACACCATGTCCTGCGACCGCTCCCAGTTCGCGGCCGAACTGGGAGCCGACCTGGCCGGCGTGCTCTCGCTGCTCGCCTTGGACGAGGAGCCGCACCCGACGTACCCCGCTGTCCCGGCAGGGCTCGCCGCGACGACGCTGCTCGCCCAAACGCTCGGAGACGCCGGGATCCACGCGCCGCTCTGGTGCGCCACGCGGGGTGCGGTCGCCATCAGCAGTGCGGAACGGCTCGCCAGTCCGACGCAAGCTCAAATCTGGGGCTGGGGACGGGTGATGGGCCTGGAGCACCCGGAGCGCTGGGGCGGCCTGATCGATCTCCCGGAGGCCTTGGACGAGCGGGCGGCTGCCCACCTGGTCGGCATCCTCGCCGACGCCGACGGCGAGGACCAGACAGCGATACGCCGATCGGGCCTGCTGGTCCCCCGTCTGGTGCGCGCCAGCCGGCCGCAGGGGCTCGTCACGGCTTGGAGGCCGCGCGGCACTGTCCTGGTCACCGGCGGCACCGGCGCCCTGGGCGCCGCGGTGGCCCGCTGGCTGGCCCGTAACGGCGCCGAGCACCTCGTGCTCATCGGTCGACGCGGCTCCCACTCCCGGGGAGCCACCGAACTCCGGGACGAGCTGGTCGGGTTGGGTGCCCGGGTCACCCTGGAGGCGTGCGACGTGGCCGACCGCTCGGCGGTGGAGGCACTGGTTGAGCGGCTCTGCGTCGACCACGACGACCTGCCGCTGCGCGCGGTCGTCCATGCTGCCGGAGTCACCCAGGACAGCGAGTTGATGGCCGGCGACCTGTCCGAGCTGTCCCGGGTGGCCGACGCCAAAGTCCGCGGCGCGGTTCATCTGGACGCCGTGCTCGGAGACACCGAACTGGACGCTTTCGTTCTCTTCTCCTCGATCGCCGGGGTCTGGGGCAGCGCCGGCCAGACCGGTTACGCGGCGGCCAACGCCTTCCTGGACGCGCTCGCCGCACAACGCCGGGCCAGGGGCCTGGCGGCCACGTCGGTGGCGTGGGGACCGTGGGCCGAGATCGGCATGGCGGCCGGCCCGGATGCCACCGGGCAACTGCGGCGTCACGGTCTGCGGATGCTGGCGCCGGAGCTCGCGATCAGCGCCCTCCAGCAGGCACTGGACCACCGGGAGACACAGCTGACAGTCGCCGACGTGGACTGGTCGGTCTTCGCGCCCGTGTACGCCGCCGCCCGTCCCCGCCCGCTGATCGGCGGAGTGCCCGAAGCGCTCACGGCCATGGAGGGCGCGGTGGACGGGGCAGAGACCGAGGCCGCCGACCGGTCGTTGGCTCTCCGGGAACAGCTCCGGGCCCTTCCGGCCGCCGAGCGGGACGCCGCCCTGCTCGATCTGGTACGGACCGAGGTAGCGGCCGTCCTCGGCTACGCTTCGGTGGTCGCGGTCGAGGCGGAACGGACCTTCAGCGAACTGGGTTTTGATTCGCTGACCGCCGTCGAACTACGCAACCGGCTGAACGCGGCAACCGGCCTGCGCCTGCCGGCCAGCCTCGTCTTCGACTACCCCAACCCGACGGCGCTGGCCCGGCACCTGCGTGCGGGAATCACCCCGGACGAGACCGCCGACGGCACCGCACCGGTGCTTGCGGAGCTGGACTCACTGGACCGGGCGCTCTCCGCGCTCTCCGCGGACCATGCGGACAGGGCCCGCGTCTCAGCACGGCTTCAGGCATTGATGGCGAAGTGGAACGCGGTCGGCGACGCGGCGGACAGCAATGAAGAGGACGAGTTGACGAGCGCATCGGCCGAAGACCTCTTCGACATCATCAGCAAGGAATTCGGCAGGTCCTGACGCGACTACCGAATGTCTCCCGGCTCTCCCGAAGGTAGCTCCCTGATGGCAGACGAACAGAAGCTCCTCGACCACCTCAAGTGGATGACCACCGAGTTGCGCCGGACCAACCGCCGTCTACGCGAAGTCGAGGAGGCGGAGCAGGAGCCGATCGCCATCGTGGCGATGGGCTGCCGCCTCCCTGGCGGCGTGCGTTCGCCGGAGGACCTGTGGCAACTGGTCGCCACCGGCGGGGACGCCATCTCGCCGTTTCCGGCCAACCGCGGCTGGGACATGGGCATCTACCATCCTGACCCCGACCACCCGGGCACCTCGTACGCCAACGAGGGCGGCTTCCTGCATGACGCCGGTGGGTTCGACCCGGAGTTCTTCGGCATCAGCCCGCTTGAGGCACTGACGATGGACCCGCAGCAGAGGCTGCTGCTGGAGACCGCGTGGGAGGTCTTCGAACGGGCCGGCATCGACCCGACGGGTCTGCGAGGCGAACCGATCGGCGTGTACGTCGGCGGCTGCCACATGGGTTACGGCTCGGAGCTGAAGACCATGCCGGAGGGCGTCGAGGGCCGCCTGCTGACCGGCACCGCGACCAGCGTGCTGTCCGGCCGCATCGCCTACACCCTGGGGCTGGAGGGCCCGGCCGCCACCGTGGACACCGCCTGTTCCTCCTCGCTGGTCGCCCTCCACTGGGCGATCCAGGCACTGAGGCGCGGCGACTGCAGGCAGGCCCTGGTCGGCGGCGTGACCGTGATGGCCACACCGGACGTCTTCGTCGAGTTCAGCCGCCAGCGCGGGCTCTCGGCGGACGGCCGCTGCAAGTCCTTCGCGGCTTCCGCCGACGGGACAGGCTGGTCCGAGGGCGTCGCGATGCTGCTGGTCGAGCGGCTGTCGGATGCCCGCCGCAACGGGCATCCGGTGCTAGCCGTGGTCCGTGGCTCGGCCGTCAACCAGGACGGCGCCAGCAACGGCCTCACCGCGCCCAACGGCCCATCGCAGCAGCGGGTCATCCGGCAGGCGTTGGCCGATGCCCGGCTGACGGCTGCCCAGGTGGAAGTGGTCGAGGCGCACGGGACGGGCACCTCGCTGGGTGACCCGATCGAGGCGCAGGCGCTGCTCGCGACCTATGGCCAGGAACGTTCTGCCGAGCGGCCTTTGTGGCTGGGCTCGCTGAAGTCCAACATCGGCCATACCCAGGCGGCCGCCGGTGCGGCCGGCCTGATCAAGATGGTGATGGCGCTGCGGCACGGTGTGCTGCCGAAGACCCTGCACGTGGACGAGCCGACGCCGCTGGTGGACTGGACGTCGGGTGCGGTGGAACTGCTGACCAAGCCCCGGCCGTGGCCGGAG
>CBFHCJ010000383.1:0-6724 GCA_965654005.1 uncultured Streptomyces sp.
GCCAGGCGGGGGCGGACGACCAGGAGCACCACGAGCATCGCGGCGACCAGGCCGACGACCCCGGCGCCGACCAGCACGGCGGCCGCGCGCGGCAGGGTGTGCCCGGGCACGGCCGTGACCAGGACCGCGAGCGGCAGGCTGAACGAGGTGAGCAGCACGGCCGACTTGCCGTCCGTACGGGAGATCTCGGCGAAGGCGGTGGTCATTTCGGCGTCGAGGCGGGCGTCGATGTCGCTCACGAGCCGCTCCCCTCGTCGGTGAGCGTCCAGGTCCACGGCTCGGCGTCGGCGGCGGAGTTGGCGGCCGCGATGCCGAGCCGGGCGGCGATCTCGGCGTACTTCTTCTTCAGGCCCTTCGCCGCGGCGGTGCGGCGCAGCAGGACCGCGAGCAGCGCGGCCTGGTCGGAGTCGATGCGCCGCTCGGCTTCGCCGGCGGTCTCCAGGAGCCGGGCGAGCGGCTCCCGGTCGGCGGCCGGGAGGATGCCGCGCACGTACTCGCCGAGCTCGCGCACGGCCTTGACGGGGACGGTGTCGACGCCGAAGAAATCGCTGCCGTGGCTGACGGTGATGGCGGCGCCGGTCACTTGTGCACCTCCTGGCCCGGACGGGCGTCGGCGGGCTGGGTGGTGGCCGTGGGGCTCGGCGTACCGGCGGGGGCGGCCTTGTCCTGCTGTCCGATCAGCCACAGGGCGGCGAGCAGGGCGAGACCGATCCCGCCCCGGTACACCCAGCCGGGCATCCGGGGCGCCGCCGACGCGGCGGCCGGGGCGGCGGGGGTGAGGGTGCCGGTGAACTCGTAGCGCTTGCCGGGCTCTAACTCCATGACGGGACCTTCCGGTTAGGGGTGTTAGGGCTAATAGGTCTGACGGGTGTTCATCTGCTGCGTTGCGAGGGGGCTAGTCGCCGAGGTCGGCCAGTGCGCTGAGGAGCCGGGGGATGGCCTGGCCCCGGATGGCGGCGGCTGCCTCGCCGAGGTGCTCGGCGGCGTGCTCCTGGCCGTCGTCGTCGCAGCGGGCCGCGATGTCGTCGAGCAGGTCGGCGAGGACGTCCAGCGCGCCGTCGCGCGAGTCGCCGCCGTGGTGCAGGGCCTGCAGGGCGCCGGCCGTGTCCTCGATGTCGGCGGTGTCGCCGAGGGCGAGCTGGCGGAGCCAGTCCAGGCCCACGGTGATCGTGGCCCGGGCGCGGGTGGCGTCGTCCAGGGGAGCGGCCATCACCGGCGGAGGTCGTTGTTGGTGCGGGCGATCATGCCGCGCGTGGTCGTGGTGACGCTGCTGTGGTCCTGGACGACCGTGCCCTCGTAGTGGTGGTGGTGCGTGGGCGGGGCGGCCTGCGCGACGTCCTTGGCGCGGCGCAGGACGCGGGCGACGGCGAAGATCGGAACGGCGACGGCTGCCGGTGCGGCGCAGATCATGCCGATCACGGTGGGGTTGGCGGAGCCGGAGGCGAGCATGACGCCGATGGCGATGGCGCCCGGGGGGATGGTGGCGGCGCTGGCCGACAGCATCATCGTGCTGACGTCGACGGCCCGCTGCGACATCGGGGCCCGGCCGGTCTGCGGCACGGGCGGCGCGGTGCCGACGCGGGGGGTGGGGCTGTGGTCGCGGTACGAGGTCGGCCCGTCGTACGCCGGTCCGTCGTAGGCGTCCGTGATGAGGCGCTCGGCCTCGGGCTGGTCCGTGAGGTTGCGGGGCTCGGACACCATGACGGTGCCTCCTGTTCTTGACGAGGGTGGGGGACGGCGAGGACCCCGGAGAGCGGCTCTCTGGGGTCCTCGCCTGTGGGGGAGGGTCAGCCGCCCTGCTGGACGGGGACGATGCGGTTGCTGCCGTCGGGGCGGGCCAGTTGGCCCTTGCCGCGCAGGGTGCTGACGGTGGTCATCACGGAACCGCGCCTGACCTCGCGTCCGCCGTCCGCGTTGAGGGCGGCCAGCAGTTCCGGCTCGGTCATGCCGTCCGCCGGCAGGACGGCGAGGATCCGCTGCGCGGTCGTCCTCGGCGCGGCGGACTGCTCGGGCGCGGCGGCCTCGGCGGCCGCGGCGGGGCCGTCGCCGTCGGGGGCGTCGCGCAGGGCCTTGAGCTCCTTCTCCGTCACGTACGCCATGAGGTCGATGGGCTCGCCGGGCGGCGCGTGGTCGCCGTACAGGTCGAGGATCAGCGGGTCGTAGCCCTCGGTCGGCTCGACGGAGCCGACGATGAACGTGCGGGCCATGCTCATCGGGCGGGCGCCGGTGAGGTGGTAGAGCATCCCCTGCGAGTTGGCGTCCTCGTCGTCGTCGGTGGCCACCTCGTTGTACCGGCGGACCCGCTGGACGCGACCGACGACCTTGGGGATCGGCTGGAGGGCCTCGCCGCGCGGGAGCAGGCCGTCGGAGACGAGCTGCTGCATCATGCCGCTGCTCCAGCGCAGCAGGATGACCTCGCCCTCCTTCAACATGGCGCGCAACGTGTCGCTGCCGCCGAGCTCCTCAAGGTGGCCGGCCTGCGCGAGGATGATGATGCCGACGCCGACGCTGCGGCCGGTCCGCCCGAGCTCCTTGATGAGGTAGGCGCCCTCGTCGCGGAACGGCGCCCCCTTCTCCAGCAGCCGGTTGGCCTCGTCGACGATCCCGTACACCAGCGGGTCCGGCAGGTCCTTGACGAACCCGGAGCGGCCCATCTCGGCGTACGCCTTCATCCGGCGTTCGGCCTCGGCGACCAGGCCCCGGAGCATCAGGATCGTCTCGTACTGCGTGGTGACCCGGGTGGCGACCTGTCCCTTGGCCTCGGGGACCGACTGCCCCGACTTGAGGTCGGCGAGGTGGACGACGATCCCGGAGAGCTTGCAGGCGATCAGGATCGCCTGGCACAGGCGGGACTTCCCGGCGCCGGTGGTGCCGAATACCGCGCCGCGCTGCGCGTTTCCGGTCTTCGGGTCGAACAGCCGGAAACGCAGCGGGGAACTGTCGTAATAGGTGCCGAGCCCGATGCGGCCGCGCTCATCCATCAGCAGGTCGTTGACGCTGATCTCGCGCATGTTCATCAGCGGGTTCGAGGGGTAGATCCTCACGATTGCTTCCCTTCCTACTCCTTGTTCGAAGATGACCCTGCTCCGGTCGTCGACTTTCAGCAGGTCGCACAGGGCTTCGTGGTCGTAGCGCTTCACCCCGCCCGGCGGGGTGTTCAGCACGTATTCCTTGACGACCGGCATTTCAGGTGAGCTCCTTTCGAATTTCGTAGGTGGCCGCCTCGACGAGTTCGACACCCGGCATTGCGGTGGCGGCGATTTCCGCCCACACCTCTTCGTCACTGCCGCTGGTCTTCTTCTCTTCCTCGGCGGGCTTGGGCCGTTGGCCGACGACCAAAAGCCGAACTCCCGCACCGCGCCCGGGAACCGGCCCTATCTCAATCAGTTCTTCCGGCACGTCCAGGTACGCCGAAAGGCGGGCCTTCGCGTTGGCGGGCACCGTGACGGGCGTTCCGCGCTTGCCGGAGCCGAAGATGACGGCGACGCATTTCTCGTCGACCTGCTCGTGCTCCAGGAGCACGGTCCCGGGGGCGATGCCGTCCTCGACGGCGATCTCCTCGGCCCACCAGCGGGCGGCCGGGCTTGCGTAGGCGGGCTGTTCGGGGACGGCGACCTCGGCGGCCGCGTCGGTGTCCTCCCCGTTCGCCTCGGCGATCTCCTGGTCCACGCTCTCGTCGACGAGTTCGCGGGCCAGCTGTCCGGGGCGCAGCAACCAGGTGGCGCCGGTCCACAGCGCCACGATGCCCGCCTGTACGAGCACGGACACCGTGCCGTCCGGCGCCAGGCGCTCGCCGACCAGGATGGCGGCGACGCCCGCGTGCGGCGCGGCGTAGACCGCGATGGCCGTGCCCTTCGCGGCGTCGGGGGCACGCAGGATCTTGCCGTTCGTCGCCAGGCCCACACCGGCGGCTGCGGCGGCGGCGAACACTCCGGGGAGGGTGACGGGTTCGGCGAACAGGCCCCCGGTGAGAACCGCGGACCCGGCGACGGTGGCGACGCGGCCGGCCACGGCACGCACGCGAGCGACGAGCATGGAAGGTACCTCCGGTCAGAAACGGAAGGGGGCGGCCGGGCCCGCAGGCTCCGGCCGCCCCACCAGGGGATTCAGCGGTTGCTGTAGTACGTCCGGTCGGCGATGGCGCCCGGCTTGTTCGTCATCGCCTCGTGCACCGGCCCGTAGTCGGCCTCGTGCTCGGCCTTGGCGGCCTCGAAGTCGCTCGACATCTCGGCGGCCTCGTTGGCCAGCGACTCGGCGTCGGCGAGGACACCGCGCATGACGGTGGCCGCGTCGTTGTGTGCGCTGACGACCGCGTCGTCCACGCCGAGGCCGGAGGCGGTGTCGGCCAGCTTGTTGACCGACGACGCGCATTCCTCGACGTAGTTGAAGGCGCCCCGTACGGCCTCGCTGAGCGAGAGCATGGCCAGCGATGCGGCGGCCAGCCTCGCCAGGATGATCGTGTACGTGACGCCGTCTGCGATGACGTCGGCGACCCTGCCGCCGATGCGTGCGAGATCCATGGACACTGCTACTCCTGGTGGTACGAGGCGTCGGCGGGTGCGGTGTGCCCCATGTCCTTGGTGACATCGGCGGGGTGCTTGTCGTACTCGGCCGCGACTTCCCCGGCGTGCCGGATGGCCTCCGAGGCGGCGGGCAGGCCCTTGGCGAGGGCGTCCGCCTTGGTCTCGACGACGTTGGCCCGCTCGATCAGGCGGGTGCACCAGCCGAGGAGACGGCCGGGGACGCTCTTGGCGGCCAGCTCGGCCTGCAGGGACTCCAGCGAGCTCACCAGCTTCTGGCAGCGGTCGGCGACCTGCTTGGCGTGCTCGGCGCCCGCCGTGATCTCCTCGGCCATGTCGGCGTCGGACTCGATCACGTCGTAGACCGTCAACTCGGCGTCGGCGAACTGGACATCCTTCACCGCGGGCGGTCCGCTGGTGCCCATCGGCCGCGCTCCCTTCTGTGGTGCTTCCCCCGCGCCGGTCGGCGCGGCGGTGGTGGCCTTCGAGGGCTTCGGCTTCCCGGCCGGGAGCCCCGCCCGCCCCTGGGTGATGGCGGCCGGCGGGGTGCTCTGCTGCGGCTTCTCCGTGTCGAGCCGTTCGATGGTGGTGACGTAGGCCGCGTTCATCCCGGGCGGCGGGCGCAGCCACTCGCCGTCCGTACGCGGCGTCTGCCGGGGCGGGGGCTGCTGCTGCTGGTTACGCCGCGATTTGGACCCGGGCTTGCGGCTCCACCACTTCCCGCCGCCCGTCGGCCCCGTCCCCGTCGGCCCCGTGCCGGTCGGCGACGTGGGGCCGGGACCGGTCGACGTCTTCTTCTTGGCCTTGGGCTTGGGCTTGTTGAGGTTGACCTTCGGCCTCTTCGCCCCCGGCCCCTTCTTGAGGTTGACCTTCGGCGACGTCGCCGGGCCGGTGGACGGGCCGGTGGACGTGCCCTTGCCGGTCTTCTTCGCCTTGGCCTTCTTGAGGTTGACCTTCGGCTTCTTCGCCCCCGGCGCCTTCTTGCCCTTGCCGCCGGCCTTCTTCGCCGGGCCCGTCGCGGCGCCCTTGCCCGAAGCGGCGGCCGCCGGTGCGGACTTGGCCTTCTTCCCCTTCCTCTTCTTGCGCGAGACCTTGGACAGGACCGGCGGGGCGAGGTTCTTGCGGCGTTTCTTCAGTCGGCGCCTGGCCGTCTTCGCGGCGGCCGCGCCGAGCGAGGTGCGGTCCGGCTCGGCGGCTGCGGCGTCCTCCTTCTTCTGCCGCTTGGCCTCCCGCTCCTTCTCCTTGGCCGCGAACCGCGCGTCGGCGGCCTGCTGCTTGCGGGCGCCCCGGGCCTCGATCCGGGCGTTGCGGACCTTGTCCCGCGCCGCCCGGCGGCCGTCCTTCGACGCGCTCGCGCGGTCGCGGGCGGCGTCCTGGTCCTTGGCCCGGTTCTCGAGCCGGGCCGTCTGCCGGGCCGCGCGCCGCTGAGCCCGCTCCTGCTGACCGGCCGCCTTGCGCTCCTGGCGGCCGCGGGCGCGCTCCAGGGCCGGGCTGGAGCCGCTGGAGTTCGAGGACTTGCCGCCCATCGGGGACTTGATCCCCTTGGACGGCTTGTCCTGCTGCTTCTTCGCCTCCGGCCCCTTGCCGCCGGACCCCTTCGAGGTCGAGGCGCCCGGGCGGCCGGAGCCCGTCGAGTCCTTCCCGCCAGGCTTCTTGCCCGTACCGCCGGAGGGGCTGGTCGTGCTGCCCTTGCCGCCTGGGCCCTTCGACCCGGCCGAACCGCCGCCTCCGGACTTCCCGCCGCCCGAGGAACCGCCCCCGGACTTCCCGCCGCTGCCCTTCGACCCGCCCGATCCGCTCCCGGAGGCCCCGCCCTTGGCGCGGGCCTGCGTCGCGTCGTGACTGATCTTCTGCAGGGCGGCCGCGTGTTCGGCCTGGGCCTTGATCTGCTCGGCCTGGGCCTTCGCGGCGGCCTGGCGGACGGGCGCCTGGTCCTGGAAGCGCTGGCGGCGGTCGCCGAGCCACTGGTTCATGCCGCGCAGGGCGGCGACCGCGATGCCGATGGCGACGACCATCCCGGTGCGGGCTCCCTCCCGGCCGGAGGCGTCGCCGGTGTCGACGGTGCCCCCGGACCGGAAGGTCGCCGGTACCGCCGACCCGCCGCCGGTCACGGGCTGGGCTGGGACCGGCGGCGGCGGAGAGGCGGGCGCGGGTATGGCGAGTGTCGGGTGCGCGGCGGCCGGCGCGGGGACCGCGGCCGCCGC
>CBFHCJ010000384.1:0-6723 GCA_965654005.1 uncultured Streptomyces sp.
CACTGCGAGCACTGGACGTACTGCGGGTTCGTACGGGACCGCGGCGCTGCCGCCCGAACCGCCCCGGCCGTGCGGCTGGCCGACGGCGACGTCACGGTGCGGTGGGAAGACGGGACGCCCGGCGACACTGCCGGTCTCGACGAGGCTCTGCGCGGGCCCCGGCACGAGCGCTCCACGGGCCTGGTCGTCCGGGGAGTCTTCAACTTCGAGACCTTGCAAGTCTATGCCGCGACCACCCTGTCAGGGTTCTGCCGCCTGTCCGCGCCGGAGGGATCCCCGCTCGTGGAGCAGCAGGACGCGGCCGCGATCCAGGCGGACGACTCGCTCGCCTACCTGACCTACCGGAAGGTCAAGGATGCCCCCGAGCCGGCCGACCGCATGACGGAGTACTTCATCCACGCCTACGGCCCAGCTGCCGAAGAGGTTGCGGAGCGCTTCGCGGAGTGCGTGCGTGTCTGGGACCGCGAGGTGCGCGAGAGCGGCTATCCGCCGATGACCGTCCACCCGGCCGCAACGCCCGACGACCAGCTGCCGCCCGGCGACGTGCTCGACAAACCCAGTGCACGGCTTGTCCTCCGGTGGCCGGGCCGGACCTCCGCCGACGCGGTGAGCCTCTCGGCCGCAGGGGGACAGCGTGCCTGACGCCGACGAGCTGATCCCCGAGAAGGCGACGTCCTCCACGATGCCGTCCCTGCTCGGCGTGTTCGCCCACCCCGACGACGAGAGCCTCCTCGCCGGCGGTGTCCTCGCCCAGCACGCCGCCGCGCACGCGCGCACCGCCGTCGTCACCATGACGTGGGCGCCCGACAGCCCGCGGGCTCCCGAACTCGCCGACGCCTTGCGGGCGCTCGGCGCGGGCGCCCCTCGCATGCTCGGATACGGCGATGCCCGCAACCCGCAGGCGGCTCCCGGCCGTCCCCGGCTCGTCGACGCACCGCTCGACGAGGTGGTCGCCGCCCTGGTCCAGCAGATCCGCTCGTTCCGCCCCGACGTCGTGGTCACGCACGACGCCCTGGGCCAACTGACCGGCCATCCGGACCACCGCCGTACCCACCAGGCCGCTCTCCTCGCCGTTCAGGACGCGGGGCTCGCACACCTTCACCCCGAGGCCGGTGAGCCCTGGCAACCGCGCGCCGTGTACTGCGCCACGCACCCCAAGTCCGGTGTCGGCGAGCTCGGGCCGCTTCTGGAGGCCGTCGGCAAAGCCGTGCTCGCGGTACCGGACGCGTACGTCACCACCACCGTCGACGTCACCCCCTGGCTGGAACACAAGTGGGCAGCGGTCCTCGCGCACCGAGGGGAGGTCGCCCGCGAACGGCCGCTGCCTGGCATCCTCGCCCGCCTGCCCGAGGAGACCCGGCGCGACATCATCGCGACCGAGTACTTCACCCGGCTCGCGACCGGGCCACTCCCCATCGGCTCACTGCCTGACGGCGGTCAACCGGCTCACTCTTCCCTGGGCTCGACCGGCCCCTTCCGACCTGGAGAGTCATGACGACCACATCCGATCCCGGCGAGCTGCCCGGCAGCGCCATGACCGACGAGGCGTATGGCGCTCTGCGTGCCTCGGGCGCCCTGTGGGTCGGGACGTCCGTGCTGATCACCAACCAGTTCGGGCAGGTCCTGGTCCAGCACGTCGACTATCTCGACACCTGCCTCCTGCCAGGCGGTGCCGTTGACAGAGGCGAGTCCCCCGCTCACGCCGCCGCCCGTGAAATGGGCGAGGAGCTCGGGATCACCGCTGCCCCCAACCAGGGCCTGGCCGTCGACTGGATCGCCGCCGGCAGCACCAGCGCGCCAGCAGCCATGCGATTTCCCGGCGAGCTCCTCCATGTCTTCGACGGCGGAGTCTGGAACGACGACCGGATCGGCGAAATCCGTCTACCGCCCAGCGAGATCACCGCGGTCGAGTTCGTTGAACCCGCACGGCTGCCCGAACTGCTCTCCCCGGCCGACGCCCGACGCGCCCTGTCCGCGCTGCGGGCCCGGATCAACTCCGCCGGCACGGCACTCCTGGAGAACGGCCAGCCCATCGCCCCCGGGATCTTGGACCGCCTCGGCGTTCTGCGGACCGCCCGCCCGGCCTACCGCTACCCCTGGCACCCCGGACCTGCCCCGCACGACTTCACCGTCACGCAGGTGTGGGGCTGGCTGTTCGCCCCGGACGGACGCGTCCTGGTCCTCCTCGAACCCGACACCGCAGTCGCCATCCTGCCCGGCGGCACACCCGAGGAGCAGGACCACGACGACCCTGTAGCCACCCTGCGCCGCGAGACCGAAGAAGAAGCAGCCGCCCAGATCACCAATCCGCTGCTCCTGGGACACGTCACCGACCCCGCCGCCCAACTCGGATACCTGCGCTACGCCGCCGCACTCACCGAAATCGGTCCCACCCAGCCCGACCCGGCCACCGACCACACCTACACCCGCATCCTGGCCACACCCGAACAAGCCGCCGAACTCTTCGACTGGGGGCCGGCGACCGCACACCAACTCGCCGCAGTCCACCAGGCCCGCCGACAACTCGGTCTCCCCCGAGCCACCCGCCAGCCCGTCACCGAACTCACCGACCCCATCACCTGGTAGCCCGTCCGCTTCCGCTCTCCCCCACCTTCCCGAGGAACCATGACCCCCTCGCTCCGCACGACAACGCCCGCCTCTGACGACCCCGCTCTGCCACCTGCGGCTGTTCCGGTCCGGCCCGCGCCCGCTCCGGGTGCCGCGGCGGCAGGGCTGGAACCGGAGCGCCGCACGGGACACTGCCAGTGCGGTGACATCGCATACGAGGTGCTCGGCACGCCGGACGACCCGCACCTGTGCTCGTGTCGCCACGAGACTCGTATCTCCGGCGGCCCCGCGGTGCTGTGGGTAGGTTTCCGCAAGGACACCCTGGCCTGGACGGGTCCCGGCGGCGAGCCGACCTGGTACTCCACCTACGCCACGCTGCACCGTGGCTTCTGCCCCCGCTGCGGGACTCACCTGGTCTCCGTCGCCGACGGCTCGGACATGATCATGGTGACCGGCTTCAGCCTCGACGACCGCAGCGGCACCGATCCGGTCGGGCACTCCTTCCGCGAGGAAGCCGTGCCGTGGATGACCATCACCCTCGGGCAGGCCCCGTCCGCGGGCTCCGTGCCGGGCACCGGCGCCGACATCGCATAACGATCTGCCGACCGGCGCCGACTGGGTCACGGCACCCCGTCTCGCTGTCCCTGGTTCGCACGGACCGACATAGCCCCCGAGTGGAAGACCCTTGATGTCCCCTCACCCGACACGCCCGCCCTCCACCAGCAGCAGGAGGTGGAGGCGGCCGAGTACGCCCGATCCAACGCGGCCTGCGGAGGCGCTCGGATCGCATGACCTACGTGCCGCCGTGGCCTGTCTCCACGCCAGCTGCGATGGCGTCGGCAGCGCGCTCACCGGCCCACAGGCCCTCACCACCGGCTCCCCCCGCCTCGTTGGAGGAGAGCGCACCGTCTGCACGGCACCGGCGTGCGGGAGGCAGCCGCAGTGATCGACGACGAAAAGCTCATCCACCTGGTTGCGGCGACGCTGCCGAAGGCGTACGGCGTGCAGCCGGCGGAGGTTACGCAGATCCTGGGCGGGACGAACACTCACAACTACCGGGTCACCGCCCGCGACGGCGGGCTCTGGTTCGCCAAGATCTACCGCGACCACCAGATTCTGGAACGCGAGCGCGCGGCCGTGGAACTCGCGGAGTTCACCCGCGAGGGCGGTGTGCCGGTACCCGCTGTCCGTCGCACCCGTGAAGGCGACCTGATCGAGACCCGCGGGCCGGTGCCGATGTCGCTGTGGACGTATCTGCCCGAGGTGCAGACCGCCGAGGGGGCCCTCACCGGCGGGCGCTGGCCGGCCGTCGGTGAGGCGGTTGGCCTGCTGCACCGCCGTCTTGGCGATCACCCGTCTGCCCGGCCGGTGTCGGGCCCGGGTGCCGGGGTGTGCGATCTGCCGGGCAACAAGACGCGCTTCGAGCGCCTTGTCACCGCCTACAGCAGCAGACGCGAGCTCCGCGAGTTCGAGGAGTGGGCGGCACGGGCGGCCCGCGAGCGGCTGTCCGTGTTCGGCCGGCTGGCGACGCTCCTTGCATCCCTGCC
Organism: uncultured Streptomyces sp.; assembly: GCA_965654005.1. Classification (GTDB taxonomy): domain Bacteria; phylum Actinomycetota; class Actinomycetes; order Streptomycetales; family Streptomycetaceae; genus Streptomyces. Next base: position 4,116 of record CBFHCJ010000384.1, read on the forward strand.
GCAGCTGACGGTGCAGGTCCCGCACGGCGACCTGGCATCCCCGAACGTTCTGCTGCGCGGCGAGAAGGTGGCCGGCATCGTCGACTTCCAGCCGCCGAAACCCCGCTACACCGCCTGGGAGATCGCCCGGATCGGCTGCGACCCGCGCTCGCTGCTGCTGGGGTGGGATGCGTGGCTGTCCGGCCTGTGCCAGTTCCTGGCCGCCTACCGCGACGCTCATCCGGACGCTCGCGGCCAGGACCTGCTCGCCACTCCGGTGGTCGGCTGTATCTCCATGCTGGCCTCGACCTACCCGCTGGCCGAGCCGGTGGACGCGCCCGCGGAGATGACCGCGTCGCTGGAGATCTACGCCCGTGCCCGGCACGAGGCCGCCTTGATGCTGCTTCAGAGGTTGGACGAAGCTCAGGAGGCGGTGCGTGACGGCCTCCGATGAACCTCTGTCCCGTGCTGCCGCTCCGGCGTCGGCTCAGGCCGAACAGACGGTGCGCCGCGACCTGGCGCTGTACAACAACGGGCTCGCGGTCGGTGTGCTGGGTGGCGCGGTCACCGCGGTCGCGCTGCCGAGCCTGGCGCTGATCACGCTGAAGGCGACGCCGTTCGAGATGAGTGTGGTCTACGCCGCCCAGCGTTTCCCGCCCGCCGTCACGGCCCTGTTCGGCGGGGCGCTGGTTGACCGGCACCGCAAGCTGGCCTTGCTGACCTGGGGCAAAGCCGCGGGCGCCGTCCTGCTGCTGTGTGTGCCGCTCGGCGCGTACCTGGGGTTCCTGTCGCTGCCGCTGCTGTGCGTCATCGGATTCCTGCTCGCGGCGGTCAACGACGTCTCCTCCACGGCCGGGATCAGCTACCTGCCCTCGCTGGCCAAGGGCCAGCGCCTCGCCGCCGCCAACTCCCGTATGGGCGCCTTGTTCAGCTTCACCGACGCCGCGGGCAGCTACCTGGCGTCCGGGCTGATCGCGCTGCTCGGCACGTCCCGGGCCATCCTCGCCGACGTCGCCTCGTACGTCATCAGCGCCTGGTGCATGACGCGGATCCGCACGCCGGAGCCGCCCCCGCAGCCCCGGCCCGCCGGCAGCACACTCATGCAGGAGATCAAGGACGGGCTGCGCTACACCGTCCGCCACCCGGTGCTGTGGCCGCTGGTGAAGTCGAACACCGCGCTCGCGCTGGCGCTGACCGCCTGGGACGTCCTCTTCCTCATCTATGTGGTTCGCCAGCTGCACTGGTCGCCGGTCGTCCTCGCGGTGGTCATGGGGTGCGCGAGCGTCGGCGGCGTGGCCGGGGCGCTGGTGGGACGGCGCCTCGCCCTGCCGTACGGCGGCTGGTGGGGAGTGGGGCCGCTGCTGCTGTGCGCGCTGGCTCTCCAGCCCATCGTCCTGGTCCCGGTGCTCTTCGCGGATCCGGGCCTGGGCTGGCAGATCGTCGTCGGCGTATGCGTGACCGTGCGGTTCGCCGGTGCGACCGCGCACGGCTCGACCCAGCGCTCCGTGCGCCAGGGCGTGTGTGACCCGCAGTACCAGGGGCGCCAGCAGGCCATCGGCACCTGGCTGACGTTCGGCCCCCGCTTCCTGAGCGCTCTCGCCGCCGGCGCCCTCGTCTCCGTGATCGGCCTGGTCCCTGCGATGACCGTTGCGGCCCTCTCAGCAGCCGGCGGATTCGTCGTGCTGCTGCTGTCCCCCATCCGCCGCCTTCGGGCCATGCCCACCCCGACCGGAGCGTGACGATGACCGACACCGGCGACACCCACGGCTGCCCCGATCCGGCCGCCTCGACCACCGCGATGCCGCCGGCCGCCTACGGGGCGTCCCGGGCGGCCCTGTGGACGGCGGTGTCCGTCCTGTTCACCGACGAGCGCGGGCGCGTCCTGCTCGAGTCGCTCGACTACCGCGCCTCCAAGCTGCTGCCCGGCGGTGCGATGGAGGCGGGCGAGGCACCATCAGCCGCACTCAGCCGCGAAGTACGGGAGGAACTCGGCCTCACCTCCGCCTTTCCGCACTGCCTCGCCGTCGACTGGATTTCGCCGACCGCCCCGGGCCTCCACCCGGACATGCGCTTCCCCGGCGAGTGCATCTACGTCTTCGACGGCGGCACCCTCACCCGCAGTCAGATCCGGTCCCTGCGACCTGCATGCCGGGAGGTCACCGGCGTGGAGTGGGCCGAACCGGCCCTGCTGGGCGAGCACATGGAACCGGGGGACGCCCGCCGCGCCCTGGCGGCCCTGCGCGCGCGGATCAACGGCGCCGGTGCCACGATCCTGGAGGACGGATATCCGACCGCGCCCAGTGTCCTGGACACGCTGCAGGTCCTGCGCACGCCCCGTAAGCCGCAGCTGTGGCCCTGGCGCAGCGAGCCGGTGCCCTCTTGGTTGCCGATCACCCAGTGCTGGGGGTGGATCTTCGCGCCGGATGGCCGGGTCCTGGTCCTGATCGGCGAGGACACCGGTTCGGCTTGTCTGCCCGGTGGCCGGCCGGAGGCGGCTGATCAGGGGGAACCGGCGGCTGTGTTGATCCGCGAGGCGGCCGAGGAAGCTCAGGTCCGCATCGGCTCCCCGGTCTACCTCGGCTACCTGTATGACGGCACCAGCAGCGGACGCACGATGGCCGCCTCCGGC
>CBFHCJ010000385.1:0-6718 GCA_965654005.1 uncultured Streptomyces sp.
GGCAGTAGACCTTCAGGTCGTCCCAGGTCTCGTAGGTCTCGCCGCGTACGTCCATGAGGACGCCGTCGATGAGTTCGTCGAGGCCGCCGAGCGGGATCGGGAAGTGCCGGGCGGCATGGGTGAGGGCGACCGCGACCGGGTCGGTGTCGTCCTCGGCCACCTTCCCGTCACGGATCCGCGCCAGCAGCGACCGGGTCTCCTCGAGCCGCGCCGCCTTGACGTCCGCCGCCAGCGCACCGTCGCCGATGTCGTCGACCCGCCGGGAGAACGCGTAGAGCGCCGACATCGCGCGGCGCTCGGGTGTCGGCAGGAGTCTGATGCCGTACGCGAAGTTGCGGGCCTGCTGCCCGGTCACGGCCTCGCAGTAGCTGTACGCAGCGACTACGGGCGGGGACACGTGCTGTTCCGACTCCACGGTCCGGATCACCCCTCTCCTCGCAGAGTCACGCCCACCTCGCGCAGCAACCGGAGCTTGCCGGGCTTGGGCGGGCCGGGAAGTACGTCGTGTTCGGCGGCGGCGATCGCCCTGATCGCCGCCCTTCCTCCCGCCACGAAACCCGCGAGCAGCAGCCTCAGCCTGCCGTGGACGCTACCCACGAGGGGGGCGCCTTCATTCAGGAGATCGCAGGCGCGTTCTGCTTCGTACGCAACCAGTGCGCGCACCGATGCGCCTGTTGTGGTCGCGGCGAGATCCGCCTCCTGGACATGAAAGCGTTTCATGTCCTCGGCGGGCAGATAGATGCGGTCGCGGCCGAGGTCCTCGGCGACGTCCTGGAGGTGTTCGACGATCTGCAGGGCGGTGCAGATCGCGTCGGAGCGGCGGACGCGCTCGGGGGTGGAGGTGCCGGTGACGGCCAGGACGAGGCGGCCGACCGGGTTGGCGGACAGTTCGCAGTACGCGAGGAGGTCGTCATAGGTCTCGTAGCGCTGGACGAGCTGGTCCTGGCGGTTGGCGGCGATCAGGCCGAGGAACGGCTCGGGGGTCAGGCCGGCGCGACGGACCGTGGGCTGGAGGCGACGCAGGAGGGGGTGACGGGGCGTCGAGTCGAAGACCCGGTGCAGATCGGCCTCGAAGGCTTCCAGGAGTGCCAGGCGGTCCTCGGCCTCCTCCGGCGACACGCCCAGCAGGCGGGCGTCGGCGCCGCCGGGGGCGAGGTCACCGTCGCCGATGTCGTCGACGAGACGGGCGAAGCCGTAGACCGCCATGAGGTCGGCGCGCCAGGCCCTGGGCAGGAAGAACGGCGCGACGGGAAAGTTCTCGTCCGCGGCCTTGTCGAGGGTGCCGCGCACCGGGTCGCCGGTGCGCGCCGTCCCGGCTTCGGTCACCGCTCGCCGCCCGACGCGGAGACGGCACATGCCTCGCGGAGCTGGAGACTTTCCGTAGCCATTGCCGTCACATCTCCCGTTCTACACTGCCGACCCAATACATCCTATTTCGGACACGCCGCCCGGCCGTCCGCGCAGCGCGACAGGTGTGGGGGTGTAGGGCATTATCGCCCCACTTGCCGCGAATCAGCACCGGTACAGCTTACGTTGTACAACGCAGCCGGCTTCGACGGGGTGTCCCGCTCATCACAACAACACACCGATTGGCGCCAAGATTCCTGTACGCAAACAGAGTTGGAGTTTCCTTTGCAGACGCAGGGCCCCGCCGGATCGTTGCCTCCCGGTGGAGCCCTGGGTGCCGGGGACTACGTGCCCGTGAACTTCTCGTACTCCTTGAGGACCTCTTCGGTCGGACCGTCCATCCGCAGCTCACCGCGCTCCAGCCACAGGACACGGTCGCAGGTGTCCCGGATCGACTTGTTGTTGTGACTGACCAGAAACACCGTGCCCGCATCCTTGCGCAGCTCACGGATACGGTCCTCGGAGCGCTTCTGGAACTTGCGGTCACCGGTGGCGAGGGCCTCGTCGATCATCAGGACGTCGTGGTCCTTGGCCGCCGCGATGGAGAAGCGCAGCCGCGCCGCCATGCCGGAGGAGTAGGTGCGCATCGGCAGCGTGATGAAGTCGCCCTTCTCGTTGATGCCGGAGAAGTCGACGATCTCCTGGTAGCGGGCCTTGACCTGCTCACGGGACATCCCCATCGCGAGGCCGCCCAGGATGACGTTGCGCTCACCCGTCAGGTCGTTCATCAGCGCCGCGTTCACGCCGAGCAGCGACGGCTGGCCGTCGGTGTAGACCTTGCCCCGCTCGGCCGGCAGCAGACCGGCGATGGCCCGCAGCAGCGTGGACTTGCCGGAGCCGTTCGAGCCGATCAGTCCGATGGCCTCGCCTCGATAGGCGACGAACGAGACGCCCCTGACCGCGTGCACCTTGCGCACGCCACGCGCCGCCTCGTCGGAACCTCGCCTCAGTATGCGACTGAGGGCCGCGGTCGCGCTCCCCTTGCCGGTCTTGGCGCCGTTGACCCGGTAGACGATGTGCAGTTCGTCCGCGATGACGGTGGGCACCCCGGCCCCGGTGTTCTGCTCAGCCACGGCCGTACCGCTCCTCCGCCTTCCAGAAGTACACGAACCCGCCGACGAAGACGACGACGGCCCAGAACAGCGCGATCGCCCAGACGTGCGGCGGGAGGTTGGCAGCGCCGTAGTCCTTGATCAGCGCGTAGCGCATCAGGTCCATGTAGACGGCGGCCGGATTCACCTGCAAGGCGCGGATGACCCATTCCGGACGGCCGACGAGCATGTTCTGGATGGAGAACATGACGCCGGACGTGTACATCCAGGTACGCAGGATGAACGGCATCAGCTGGGCGAGGTCCGGGGTCTTGGCACCCATCCGCGCCACGATCAGCGCGAGACCGGTGTTGAAGAGGAACTGCAGCACCAGGATCGGAACGATCAGCACCCAGGACAGGCGCGGATAGCCGCCGAACCCCACCACCACGAGGAACAGCACGATCATCGAGAAGAGCAGCTGCTGGAGCTGCTGCAGCGCGAACGAGACGGGCAGCGAGGCCCGCGGGAAGTGCAGCGCGCGCACCAGTCCCAGATTGCCGGAGATCGCGCGGACGCCGGCCATGATCGAGTTCTGGGTGAACGTGAACACGAAGACACCGGTCACCAGGAACGGGATGTACGTGCCGTGCGACATGCCCCGGCTGGCCTTCAGGATGAGCCCGAAGATCATGTAGTACACGAACGCGTTCAGCAGCGGGGTGGCGACCTGCCACAGCTGGCCCAGTTTGGCCTGGCTGTACTGGGCGGTGAGCTTCGCCTGCGAGAAGGCGAGGACGAAGTGACGCCGACCCCACAGCTGGCGGACGTACTCGACGAGTCCGGGCCGGGCACCGCTGACCGAGAGCCCGTACCTGGCGGCCAGCTCGGCCGCGGTCAGCCCGTCATCGGGCGACGGACGGTCACTCACCGCGACGTCGGCGTCATGCGTTGTCTCTCTCACAGGTCGGCAAACTCTCCGTCTTCGGGATACGCGGCCTGCCCGCGCACGGGTGGGAGCCGGGATGTGGGTCCCACCCGCCTGGTTCCGACTACCGAGCTTGTCAGATGACTGGGGGACGGCCCAGTCGGGTAAGCCGCCAGACCGTACGCCACCTCATGGGGCGCCGGGGTCCGCACGGAGTCGTCCAGCCCTCCCTGAACCCGCCGAACCATGCCTTCAGCGCGGGCCGCGAGGGGCGGCGCAGCAGGGTCAGGAGCATCCACACGCCCAGGTAGACCGGGACCAGGAGGGCGGGGAGGTTGCGCCGCGCCAGCCACACCCGGTTGCGGGCGACCATACGGTGGTACACCGCGTGCCGGGAGGGGGCGGTCGTGGGGTGGTACAGCACCATGTCCGACCGGTAGTCGATCATCCAGCCCGCGTCCAGTGCCCTCCAGGCCAGGTCGGTCTCCTCGTGGGCGTAGAAGAACTCGTCCGGGAGCCCGCCGACCTCGGCGACGACCTTCGTACGGACGGCGTTGGCGCCGCCGAGGAAGGTGGTGACGCGCGAGGAGCGCATCGGGTCGGACGCGCGCAGCCGCGGCACGTGACGCCGCTGGGTCTCGCCGGTGACAGGGTCGGCGATGCGGAAGCTGATGATGCCGAGCTCCGGGTCGGCGGCGAAGGCCTGACGGCAGAGCTCGGCCGTGTCGTTGCGGGCGAGAAGGCCGTCGTCGTCGAGGAAGAGCAGGACGTCCACATCGGTGCCGCCGGGACCGAAGGCCTCGATGCCGACGTTGCGGCCACCGGGGATGCCCAGGTTCTCGGGCAGCTCGATGGTGCGGACGCCGTCGGGGATGTCGGGGACGGGCGAGCCGTTGCCGACCACGACGACCTCGACGGGGTCGCCGTCCTGCTCGGCCACCGAGTCGATCAGGGCGCGCAGTTCGGCGGGGCGGTTGCCCATCGTGATGATGACGGCCCCGACCTTTATGGCGCCGCTCACTTCAGCCTGCTGGAGGCGAGGATCGAGACGAGGTGCAGCGCGGTCTGGAGGAGCGCGATACCGGCCAGCACGGCGACGCCGAGCCGCTCGTAGAACAGGTCGCCCCTGACCGTGTCCAGGATCGCCAGGACCAGGATCAGCAGGGACGCCTCGATCCCGAGGACGAGGCGGTGGAACTTCAGCGCCGAGGCCGCCTTGCGGGCCAGCGCCATACCGGACGAGCGCGGCTCCGAAGCCGCCTCCTTGACCGGCGGCAGCCCGCCCTGGTGCCGGGCGACGCCGACGAGGTCGGTCTCGGCCTTGATCAGGATCGCGCCGAGGGCGGCAAGGGTGCCGAGGAAGGCCCACAGCCAGTCGATCCGCCCGGAGCCCCACAGATCGGCGGCACGCAGACCGAAGCCGACGAGCACGGCGGCATCGGTCAGATAGGCGCCGACGCGGTCAAGATAGACCCCGCCGAGCGAGTACTGCTTCTTCCAGCGCGCGATCTCGCCGTCGACGCAGTCCAGCAGCAGATACAGCTGGACGCACACCACGCCGAGCACGGCGCCCGGGATCCCCGGCACGAGGAGTGCCGGGGCCGCGAGCACGCCGAAGACGGTCATCAGGTACGTGAGCTGGTTGGGCGTGACCCTGGTGTTGACCAGGTAGCGGTCGACCCGCAGGGACACCTCACGCATGTAGAGGCGTCCCATCCAGTGCTCACCGCTGCGCCGGTCCTTCACCCCCGCGGGGTGAACGACGGGGCGGAGTTCAGCTACCGATGGCCTTGACATAGTCGGCGTATGTGTCCTTGATCTGGTCGGTCTTCAGGTCGAGGTGTTCGAGGATCGTGTAGCGGCCGGGCCGGGTCTGGGGGGCGAACTCCACGACCCGGACGAACTCGTCCACCGTGAAGCCGATCTCCTCGGGCAGTACGGGCAGCTCGTGCCGACGCAGTACCTGGGCCATGTACGCCGACTCCTCGTGTGCCCCGCGCAGGTACATCGCGAAGGCGGCGCCGAGGCCGCACTGCTCGCCGTGGCTGGCGGCGCGCTTGGGGTGGAGCAAGTCGAAGGCGTGGTTGATCTCGTGGCAGGAGCCCGAGGCGGGCCGTGAGTCGCCCGAGATCGACATCGCGATGCCGGTGAGGACCAGCGCCTCGGCCAGCACCTGGAGGAAGTCGTTGTCCCCGATGCCGCCCGGGTGCCGGAGCACCGCCTCGCCTGCCTGGCGGGCCATCGCGGAGGCGAGGCCGTCGATCTTCTCACCGGTGACGCGGTTGGAGAGTTCCCAGTCCGCGATGGAGTTGATGTTGGAGATCGCGTCGCCGATGCCGGCCCGCACGAAGCGCGCCGGTGCGTCACGGATGACATCCAGGTCGATGATGACGGCGATCGGGTTGGGCACACCGTACGAGCCGCGGCCCGCGTCGTTGTCGAGGGTCGCGACCGGCGAGCACAGGCCGTCGTGCGCGAGGTTCGTGGGTACGGCGACCAGCGGCAGGCCGACGCGCGCCGCGGCGAACTTGGCGCAGTCGATGATCTTGCCGCCGCCCAGGCCCACGATCGCGTCGAAGTGGCCGCCCTTCACCTCGCCGGCCAGCCGGACCGCGTCGTCGAGGGTGCCGCCGCCGACCTCGTACCAGGTGGCCCCGGGCAGGCTGGGGGCGACGCGCTCGCGCAGTCGGGCGCCCGAGCCGTTGCTCACCGCGACGGCCAGCTTGCCCGAGTGGGAGATGCGCTCGTCCTCCAGGACGCACGCCAGGTCGTCGAGGGCACCCGGGCGGATGTCGACGACGACCGGCGAGGGGATGAGCCTCGTCAGTACTGGCACGCGATCTCCCGCCCCCGGGCCAGGTCGTCGTGGTTGTCGATCTCGACCCACGGCACGTCGCCGATCGGGGCCACGTCGATCCGGAAGCCGCGGTTCACGAGCTCCTGGTAGCCGTGCTCGTAGAACTGCTGCGGGTCGCTCTCCCACACCGTCCTCAGGGCGTCGGCCAGTTCGGCGGCCGCGTCGCCCTCGATGAGGGTGACGCCGATGTACTCGCCGGTCGCCTCGGACGGCTCCATGAGCTTGGTGATCTTCTGGACGCCCTTGTCGGGGTCCACGACGACCTTCATCTCCTCGTCGGCGAGCTTCTTCACCGTGTCGAGGGCGAGGATGATCTTCTTGCCGTCGCCGCGGGCGGCGAGCAGCGTCTTCTCGACGGAGACCGGGTGCACGGTGTCGCCGTTGGCGAGGATCACGCCGTCCTTGAGGGCGTCACGGCCGCACCACAGGGAGTAGGCGTTGTTCCACTCCTCGGCCTTGTCGTTGTCGATGAGGGTGAGCTTGAGGCCGTACTTC
>CBFHCJ010000386.1:0-6717 GCA_965654005.1 uncultured Streptomyces sp.
CCACCGGCAAGGTGTTCTCTAAAAATGTGTCCCCCCACCCCGGGGGGCCTTTGGGGTTTCTCTCGTAACGGCCGCCGCAACTTTGGGAGCAATAAGGTCAGACCTAGACCAACATGCTGCTCGATGTACAGGAATCGTGGCCAAGTCGAGTGACCCTGGACTCGCGGACGCCGGGAAAGTCCGTGTATGACGCTTCCGGGCATGACGCCTCCGAAGACGACACCCCGCCTCTGGTGGTCCGAAAGCGGGCCATCCACGCCCTGGACATCGTCGCCGACCACCAGGATCCGGACGCGCCGGTCGCCGAATGCCCATATTTCAAGCTATGGCTGGCAAACCGGACGCGGCGTGGGGATGATGACACGGAGGGCCCTGCATGAAGGGGGCACCGGCGTGAGTCCCGTGCACGACGACACCCACGATGACCCGAACCGGCGGCTGAGCGACGCGCAGCAGTCGGACAACCTGCGGACGTTCCTGGGGGCGGCTGCCCGGCACAGCGGGGGCACCGTCACCGACCGCACGCACCTGCGGATCACCCGGGACATCGCGGAAGGGTTCGCTGCTCACGGCGCTCAGGGCGGGGCGACGAAGACCCAGGTGTGGGAGTGGATCAGGCAGCATGCCTCTCCCACCTATTCAGCGGAGGCGTTCGAGTCCCGCTGGGAGGTGTTCGAGAGCGAGCGGCTCATTCGTCCCCACCGGTCCAAGAAGCACCAACTGCGGCACTCCTTCCATCCACTCGGCACGGTCTACCTGATGATCTGCGACCGGCTGGAGAGCCGCGGCGGTATCGACGAGCTGATCGCCCTGCTGGACCGTACACAGGATCTCCTCGACCGCGAGCACCCCGACCGTGACGCGGTCGCCCACAACATCGTGTTCTGCCAGTGGGTGTTCCAGACGTTCGCCGTGCAGCTCGAAGCGCTGGTTCTCGACGGCACTCTCAAGGAGTTGATGGCGGACCAGTGGCAGTACCACCACCACGACCTCGACCAGCGGGTGCTGCGACTGAATCGCGATGTGAACCGCCACTTCCCCAAGGACGTCGGTCTTACGCACAGGGCCGTCGTCATGGTCGAGGCCGAGCAGCGGTACGCCCACTGGGCCGCACAGGCTCTGCTGCGTGTACTGGACCACGCCGGGACGACTCTGGACTTCGACGTCCTCTCGGCCGAGCAGTACCTGGAGGCCGCCCGGAACGCCCCGCCCGAGCAGCTCGCGGAGGCCGGCCTCGCGCTGGTGGTGGACGCGCCACGGGTCTGGCTCGATTCCGGGGTTGTGGTGGACGCCTTGGAGGCGTTCGTGCCGCGTCACCGAGTGCGCTTCAGGCCCCCTGTGCCCAAGGGAGCTCCCGACCGGGATCCGTTCGGCGCGGCGGCCGAGCGAGCGATACGGGAACGGGCGCGGCGCGAGCGGGTCGCCGACCGCCTGCTCCTGGAACGCGACCAGGCCGAGATGACGGAGGAGTTGCGTCGCTCCCGGTGGCCGCGGGCCGTCCGGCTTCTGACAGACCTGATCATGCTCGATGCCGATCCCCACGCCCCGTACCGGGTGGAGCTCGGCACCGAGCTGATCATCGATCGCGAGGCGTGGGTGACCCACCTGCACCCGGTCACCGTGCACCGCACGGAAACCCGAGCGGTCCCTGATGCGCGGGACCTGGTGGCAAGCGAGCACGGCGATGAAGAGCCCTGACCCGGCACTGATCCTCGCCGCCGCCCGGGCCGACGGCGTACTCACCCCTGACGGTCTTCCGGCGAGCCTTGTGGCGCAGGCCGACGAGGTGGCTCACACCGCAGGGCGCAGTCTCGTGGACTGCGACTTCCCGTGGCCGACACCGGCCGGTGCCCGCGGCCGTCCGGGCACGCCCGGCCGTGCGTTCGTGCTGGCCTGGTCGGAGGCCCCGGTACCCGAGGAGCTGGGCACCTACCCCGTCGCCCGGCTCACCCCGACGCAGACGATCACCTTTGCCCTGTGCCTGGCCCAGGCGTGGCCGGACCCACGCCTGCCCCCGTACCCGGGCCGTCCTTTCGAGCGGGCCGAGATCCTGGACACGGCCGGTGACATCGGACTGGATGTGAAGTTCGCCAAGGCCGCCCTCGACGGCGAACTGCAATGGCTGTCGCTGATCGTCCGCGACGGTCGCCGACTGCGGCTGGGGCCGGCGGTGGCCGCGCTGCCCGGCACCTTCGCCGAGACCATGCGGCGCTTCCACGACCTGCTCCCGGGCCCGGACGCCGCCCCGCTGCTGCGGGAGGCAGAGGACGCCCCGTTCACGTGCGAGGACGAGGACTCCCCGCCCATGTGGGAGGCCGAGGACGCCCCCTCGCTGTGGAAAGCCAAGGACGCTCCACCCATGTGGGAAGCCGAGGACTCCCCGCCGATGTGGGAGGCCGAGGATGAATGACGCACTGCTCTCCGACCACGACGAGGCACAGGTGCGGGCCGCCGTCGCCGCGGTGGAAACCGCCGACGGGCTCGTGCCCCGCGAGGCGTTTCCCGCGCTGCAGAGCGACGCACTGCGCGCGGTCGTCGCCCGTCGCCTGGCCGCGCTCGGCCGGACGCTGCTGATCCGCGAGCACCACGGGACGACAGGCTTCACCAGCGGTTACGACGACGGCGTGGCCGAGCGCCTGGCCGCCGAGGGCATCGGGGTCCTGCCCCCCGTGGACCGGGCGGTGCTGGTGTTGGTGCTGCTGCGTACGGTGGCGGCCCCCAGAGCCCGCGGTGTGCACGGCTCGGCGACCTGGCTCACGGACGGTCCCGGTACCAGCGTCGAGGAGCTGTACGCCAACCCGCACTTCACCTACGAGCAACTCCGTCCGGCGGTACGCCGCCTCAAGACACGCCGCCTGCTGCGCGAGGGCTTCCACCGCACCCTGCTGCCCGGCCCCGCGCTGCTGCGCCTCACCGACGCCCAGTCCGCCCGGCTCTGGGAGGACCTGGTACTGGTCACCCAGCCCGACTCGATGTACGCACGGGCCATCCGCCGGCGCCGCCAAGAGCAGCCGCACCCCGGCCACCGACCCGGCCACGTGCGCGAGACAGCGCCATGATCACCCTCACCCCACCGCAAGAAGCGCAGCCCCCGGAAGATCCCCCGCTGAGCCTCGGGATCATCGGGGACCGGCAGCTGCTGTGCGTCCAGACCTTCGACATCGCCAGGCACCCCTCCACTGCGGTCGCGCTCATCCCCGGCTGCTTCGTCGCCGTCTCCGGAAAGGGCCCCAGGGATGCGAACGAGTCCGGGAAGACCAGCTGGCTGGCCTCCGTCGCCCTGCTCCTCGGCGACCCGGAATGGCGGATGCACAGCAGCGGTCCGGCCACCGTCGCCGACCTGCTCTTCGAGCCGCAGACCGCCGGGGTGGCCGCCCAGGGCTACGCACCCGCGACCACCGGCTACATCGCCGGGCTCTTCGCCGCCCCCGACGACGTCGCCGACACCGCCCACACCGTATGGATGAAGCTGTCCGCCACTCCGACCTACGTCGAGGTCCGGCACGCCTCCGGCATTCACCTGGCCACCGCACACGACGACGAGGAACGCCACCGTGAGGCCGTCGCGATCTACCGTGGACTGCCGTCGGCGTCCTCGCTCGGAGCCACCCAGTACGCGACCGCCCTGTACGGTCCCGTGCCCCGCTGCCTGGCTTTCCTGACCTCCCGGGGCAAACGGCGTGGCGGGCCGTCCCTCCTCAAGCTCGACACCGGTCTGTTCACCCCCGCCGGGATCGGCACCGCACTCATCGGACTCACCGGCCGCGCCTCCCTGCTGGACACCGATGCCTCCCTGCGCCAGGACCTGAGCGACGCGGAGCGCGAGCTGCAGACCAGCCTGAGCGAGGACACCAACAGTCACACGATCGAGGAACGAGCCCTGCGCGCCGTCGCCCAGCGCGGCAGCGCGCGCGAGGAACTCGCCCGTGCTCAGGACCTCTGGGCCCATCACTACGCCCGCGGGCTGCTCGACGCTCTTGAGCGCGCCGGGCAGTTGCACACCGCTCTGGACGATCAAGCCGAGACGCTCGCACGAGCCCGGGACGAGCGTGCGTCGGCCGAAGCCGTTCAGGCCGCCCTCGCGGACCCCACGCGCCTGGAACACCAACGCAACGAGGCAGAGCTCGCCAAGCAGACCGCCGAGCGGCTGCTGGAACAGGCCCACGACGACGAGAGCGGTGCACGTCACCGGCTCGCATCGCACAACCAGGCTCTCCAAGAAGCCGAGGACGTCGCAGCCGGGGCCAGGGGAGATCTCGATGAGGCCCGCCACGAGGCACTACGGGCCCATCGGCGCACCGTCGCCCGCGAGGTCAGCCTGGCCGAGGCCGACGCGCGGCTTGGGTACATCCGCGACGACCTCTCCCGAGCCGAACAAGGGCGCTACGGCGCCGCCGGACGGACGATCGGCACATTGAGCACGGCGGGAATCAGCGCCACGGGTCTGTTCGACGGGCTCGGTCTGCCCCGCGAGGAGCGCTCCGCGTGGGAGCCGCGCCTGGCGCTGTACGTCGACGCCGTGTGTATCAGGGCATCCGACGTCCCCGCCGCCCGTAGAGCCCTGGCCGACCAGCCGGGCGCCGTCCTGATCGCCGTACCCGACGAACCAGACGAACCCGATGAACCGGATGAACCGGATGAACCCTATGAACCCGAGGACTCAGACCATCTCGATGCTCCAGCCGATCTCGACGATACGGACGATACGGACGAACACCGCGGCGCCCCCGTGCGGGGCTTCCTGGACGCCTTGGCCACGCGCATGCGCCTGGAACACACGCCGGAGACCGCGATCGACGACGCCCTCGGCCTGTGTGTGCTGGGCGGATTCACCGAACCGTTCATCGGCCGAGCCGCCGTCGTCGACGCTCTTCGCACCGAGGTGGCGCTGGCCGAGCAGGACCTCGCCGCAGCGCACGGGCTGTGCGACCGGGCCAGGGAGGCCGAAGCGCAGAGCGACGAACTGGTCCGCCGCCTGGAGGCCGCCGCTCTGGCCGCTCACCTGCGGTCGCAGCGCCCCGCGCTCGAACGCGAACTCGCCGCTCTCCAGCACAAGACCGCGGCACAAAGGCTCGTACGGGACGCTGCCGAGAGCACCTTGCAGCAAGCGGTCGTCGCCGGCGCCACCCGCACTCTCCAGCACGCCCAAGCCCAAAGTGTGATCGACAAGGCTCGGTCGGCCGAACGGCAGGCCGCCGAACAGCACACAGCGCTCACCAAGCAGATCGCCGCTCTCGACATCGACTACTGGCAAGAACACGGCGGCAGCCGCGAAGCCGCTCTCCGTGTCCTGCGCCGGCCCACGACCGCACTCGTGGTCGAGGACCGGCGGGCCCCGCAACCCGAACGCCGAAGCGAGAGCACGTTGCGCCAGCGGGCCGGCCGTCACCTCGAGCACGCCCTCGAAGCGGTCGGTGTCGACACCGACACCGGTGCCGGCGCGCCGACCGCCGCGCTCCAGGAAGCCATCCGGCGCCGCAACGACCTGACCGACGACAGTGGCAGCCACCGGCTCGCCGATGCCACCGCGTTCGAGGCGCCCGCCCGCGCTCTGAAGGACTGGCTCGACCGCTTCGCCGACAGCGACACCTCGGCCGCCGATCGCATCGCCGCCGAACGCACCGGGCGGGCCGACCGGATCGCCTTCGGCGAGCAGAAGGTCGCCGACCTCCGGGAAAGCCTGCACACCATGCAAGGCAGCATCGCCCTCCGGCTCGAACAGGCCCTGGACGACATCGAAGACGCTCTGGTGACGCTGAACCGCGAGGCCGGCCTGTACGGTGTCGAACTCCACCGTGCGCTCACCCCGCCGGCCTCCCTGCAGGACGTCTGGCGCTGCGACGTCACACCGTATTGGCGACGCAGCCCACACGGCCCCCTGCTGCCCTACGACAACGTCACCAACTCGGCGCAGGAGAAGCTGTTCTCCATTCATCTCGTCCTGGCCGCTCTCCTCGCCTCACCCCACCCACGCGGCCGCGTGCTCATCCTCGACGAACTGGGCGATTCCCTCGGCACCCACCACCGTCAGGAGGTTCTCGGAGCCCTGGCCAAGAGCACACAGGAACACGGCATCACGGTCCTGGGCACCTGCCAGGAGTCGCTCCTGGACGACGCCGCCGAACACTGCGGCGAACTCCTCTACTTCACCTACCCCAGCCACACCGAGGCTCTCAACGCGCCCACCCGCATGTTCGGCTACGACGCCAACGACGAGCGCGTCGAGTTGACCACGGACACGCTGCTGGCCGGGCGCGCCTGGTGGTGAGCGACGGTCGCGGCGAGCGGTGCCCTGGCGTGTGCCCCTCAGAAACGAGGGGGCAGGCCGGGATCCGGGAAGAACGGGCCGATGCGGGACAGCGCACCCCTCAGCCAGGCGACCGGGGTCGCGGCGAGGGCGGCTGTGGGCGTCGGCGGCTGCGCGGGATCCTCGGGTTTCGCGGCCTCCTCGGTCGTGGAGGGCAGCCATGGCGTACTGGCCAGACGGTGCGCGAGAGGCTTCAGCGGTGAGTGGAGAAGCGTCGCGGCGGTGATGGCCGCCAGGGCGATTCCCCAGGCGACCGGGCCCAGGGGGGTGGATCCGAAGAACTGGCTGATGCCCGGCGTCTGGATGACGCCGACGAGCACGGCGGCCGAGCCGAGGGTGGCGGCGAGCACCTGGCGGTCCGCTCCGCCGCTGGTGAGGGTCTGTGCGAGCTGGGTGCCGACCACCGCGAT
>CBFHCJ010000387.1:0-6710 GCA_965654005.1 uncultured Streptomyces sp.
GCCGTCAAGGCCGAAGGGGGGTCTGGGGGCGCAGCCCCCAGGGACGGGAAGGGTAGGGGCCGCGGGGGCGAAATCAACCCCCGCGCCGGACCTTCAGCGCACCACCTCGTACAGCACCTGGCCCCCCGGCCCCGAAGCCACCCTCCGCAACGCCCGGTCCCCCGCGGCCAACCCCCCGTCCGACGGCCGCTGCACGACCCACCGCACCCCGTACTCCCGCAGCACGCGGAGCCGCGCGTCCCGCGACACCCCCGCCCCGAAGTACGTCCGTACGGCCGCCTCCCGCTTCGCCTCGTCCGGCAGGAAGAAGTCCGGGTAGCCGGGCGCCACGGTGTACGCCCCGTACGCCGGAATCTGCCGCGCGGGGAACGTCTGGGCCATCACCACATCCCCGTACCGCACCCACGGCGTCATCCAGTGGTACCCCACCCACGGCGCCCGGTACTTCGCCGCGACCGCCCCGGGCAAGGCACCGCGCCCCACGACATACCCCACCGTCTGCGCCTGCGCCCACGCCCCGACGGCCAGCGCGGCCGCCAGCACCCCGGCCGCCACGTTCCGCGCCGAGCCGCGCGCCGCCCCGGCCACCTCGACGGCCGCCGCCACCTGTGCCGGGATCAACGCCGCGGGCAGCGCACGCCCCCACGAGTAGTGCCCGCTCAGCCCGCCGGCCGCGAACATCATTGCCCCGAGCAGGAAGAACACCACGAGGGGGTCCCGCCGGTCCCGGCGTGCCCTCACCACCAGCGCCGCCACCCCGACCAGTACCAGGCAGTACCTGGTGAACAGATGGTCGTACAGCGGCCGGTGGATCGCCTCCAGACCGCTCACTTGGAACAGCGCGAAGAAGTCGTAGTACGGCCACAGCGCCAGGATCACCACGCCGAGCGCGACAGCCGCCCCCAGGCGGGGCCACACCCGGCGCCCGGGCCGCGCGCCGACGACCGTCGCCAGCGCGCCCAGCGTCGTCACCACCCCGGTGAACTGGTGGCTGAGCAGGATCACCGCCCACAGCGCGCCCAGTCCGAGGAAGGTGAGCCAACCCGCGGGTTCACCCTTCAGCGCCCTCGTGAGCAGCGCCCAGAAGTGAAAAGCCAGCCCCAACGCGAACACACTCGGATAGGCCACCGTCAGCGCCAGCGAGTTGAGACCGAGGAAGCCGCTCCAGTTGAGCACCTGCGTGCCCCACAGGAGCACCACGCACAGCAGGGCGAGCGGCGGCGCGAGACGGTGGGCGGTCAGCGTGCGGACGTACCGCCACACGCCCGTCACCAGCAGCGTCAGACTGATCAGCGCGCCGATGCGCAGCACTGCCCAGACGGACAACCCGGTGAGGCGGGCGACGACGCCGAGGAAGGCGGTCCACGGCGAGTAGTACGGGCTCGGCGTGTTCTCGTCGACCAGCGGGTTGCCCGGGTCGAGCAGCCGGTGCCGCAGCCGTTCCACGGTCGCCGCGTGCATGCCGAGGTCACCTACCCACGGCAGCCGGACGATGACGAGCAGCATCAGCACCACGAGCAGCGCCACGGCCGCCCACAGCGCCACCCCGGCCGTTCCGCGTGGCGTTCCCACGGCCGTGAGCGAGCCTCTCGGCCCCTTGGGCCACCGAGGCCCAGTGATGTGCCTGTCGGCCGTGTCCGCCGCTTGGGCACCGTCGACCCCTTGTGCCCCGTCGACCCCTTGTGCCCCATCGGCCCCTTGGGCCCCGCCGGTCCCCCGCGCTCCGCCGGTCCCTTCCGCTGCGACGCTCATCGGGCGCCGACACCCTGCTTCGCCTCGTGCTGGAACACCCACGTCCGATACACCAGGAAACGGAACGCCGACGCCAGCACGATGGACAGCGCCTTCGCCATGTTCGAGCCGAACGGCCCGTTCATGCCGAGGGCGTGGTACCCGACGTAGAACAGCACGCTCTCCATCACCACGCCGATCCCGCTGAAGACGAAGAACAGCACGATCTGCTGCCGGGTGCGCGAGACCCGGTCGCGGTACGCGAAAAAGCGGAAGCCGAGGTAGTTGGTGCCCATGGCGACGATGCTGGCGAGCACGGTCGCCGTCATCGGCGCCCACTTCAGAAAGTGCAGCAGGAAGTTGAAGAGGAGGAAGTTGACCGCGACACCGCTGCCGCCGACGACCCCGAACTTGGCCACCTCGAGCGCGATCCGCCGGACCCGGCCGATCGCCGGGGCGGGGGCGGGAGAGACGGTCTCAGGAGCCGGGCGAGCGACCTGAGGTCGCTGCTCGGTGAGGTTCACAGTCACGGGTACGGGTCCTCCACACTCGTCCGACGATCACGCCAAACCCTAATTCCAAATATCCCGTTTAGCAGGAAGGGGTAAATTCAACACCGGAATTCACCAAGGTATCGGCAAGAACGCGGTACGCGGCGGACGAATGCGGGCACCCTTCTCCGGATACGCGAACGGGGGGCGCCACCACATCGTGGGGGCGCCCCCGCCGTCGAACCGGAGTACCAGCAGTACCAGCAGTACCTAGTTGCGCGTCCGCAGCAGCGTCCGCATCGTGCGCATCGCGACCGACAGGTTCGCGAGGTCGAACGAGTCCGAGCCCGAGATCTCGTCGAGCGTCGTACGCGCCCGGCCCAGGATCGCCGCGTTCCTCTCCTGCCAGGTCTTGAAACGCTGCTCAGGCGTGCAGCTGCCGTTGCCCACCGACAGGACGTCGGCGGTCAGGCCCGCGTGGGCCGCGTAGAGGTCCTCGCGGATCGCCGCGCGGGCCATCGACTGCCACCGGTCGGCGCGCGGCAGCTCGATGATGCGGTCCATGAGCTGGGTGATCCGCAACCGGTCGGCGAGGTCGTAGTAGACCTCGGCGACGTCCATCGGGTCCTTGCCGGTGCGGTCGGCCACCGAGACGATGTCGAGCGTCGGGAAGGCGGAGGAGAAACCGGCCACCCGCGTGGCGAGTTCGTCCGGGACGCCGGCGCCCGTCAGCTCGTCGTAGATCTTCTGCCACCATTCCAGGTCCGCGCCGCGCAGCAGCTTGGGCAACTCGCTCCACACCTGCTCGACACGGTCCTTGAAGAACGCGATCGTCTCGGTGAGTTCCAGCGGCTGCGGCCGGTTGTTGAGCAGCCAGCGCGTACCGCGCTCGACCAGTCGGCGGGAGTGCAGCCGGATACGGGTCTGAACGGCGGCCTCGGCCTTGTTGTCGAGGGCCTCCACCGCATCCCACACCGCGCTCGAATGGAAGATCACGCGGGACGCGGTCTGCGCCCTGACGATCTCCTCCAGCGAGGCGCCCGTCTCCTCGCGCAGACGGTGCAGGAAGCTCGTGCCGCCCGTGTTGACCGTGTCGTTGACCAGGAGGGTCGTCACGATCTCACGGCGCAGCGCGTGGCTGTCGATCTGCTCGGGGAACCTCTCGCGCAGCGCCGTCGGGAAGTACGCGTGCAGCAGGCCGCGCAGATACGGGTCGTCCGGCAGCGGCGTCTCCAGCAGCTCCCTGGAGACCGTGATCTTCGTGTACGCCAGCAGGACGGCCGTCTCCGGGCCGGTCAGGCCCTGCCCGGAGGTCAGCCGCTCGCGGATCTGCCGCTCGGTGGGCAGGAACTCCAGCGCCCGGTCGAGGTGGCCCTCGCGCACCAGGTGACGGATGAACCGCTGCTGCGCGTGCAGCATGTCCTTGGACTGGAACAGGGCGTTGGCGATCGCCACGTTCTGCGCGTAGTTGTTGCGCAGCACCAGAACGCCGACCTCGTCGGTCATCTCGGCGAGCAGCTGGTTGCGCTGCTTGACGGTCAGGTCGCCGTTCGCCACGACCGCGTTGAGCAGGATCTTGATGTTCACCTCGTGGTCGGAGGTGTCCACGCCCGCGCTGTTGTCGATGGCGTCCGTGTTCATCTTGCCGCCGAGCTGCGCGAACTCGATCCGGCCCAGCTGGGTCAGACCCAGGTTGCCGCCCTCGCCGACGACCTTCACGCGCAGATCGCGGCCGTCCACGCGGATGGCGTCGTTGGCCTTGTCGCCGACTTCCGCGTTCGACTCCGCCGACGCCTTCACGTAGGTGCCGATGCCGCCGTTCCACAGCAGGTCGACCGGCGCCTTGAGGATCGTCTTCATCAGATCGGCCGGCGTCATCTTGGTGACACGGCCCTCGATACCGAGCGCCTCGCGGATGTGCGCGTTGATCGGGATCGCCTTGGCCGAACGGGGGAACACGCCGCCGCCGGCCGACAGCAGGTCGGTGTCGTAGTCCTCCCAGGAGGAGCGCGGCAGCTCGAACAGACGGCGGCGCTCCGCGTACGAGGTCGCCGCGTCCGGGTTCGGGTCGATGAAGATGTGCCGGTGGTCGAAGGCCGCGACCAGGCGGATGTGCTCGGACAGCAGCATGCCGTTGCCGAACACGTCACCGGACATGTCACCGATGCCGACCACGGTGAAGTCCTCGGCCTGGGTGTTCACACCCAGCTCCCGGAAGTGCCGCTTCACGGACTCCCAGGCGCCGCGGGCGGTGATGCCCATCTTCTTGTGGTCGTAGCCCGCCGAGCCGCCGGAGGCGAAGGCGTCTCCGAGCCAGAAGTCGTACTTCTCGGCGACCTCGTTGGCGATGTCCGAGAACGTCGCCGTGCCCTTGTCGGCCGCGACCACGAGGTAGGTGTCGTCCGAGTCGTGCCGGACCACGTCCGCGGGCGGCACGACCTCGCCGGCCACCATGTTGTCGGTGATGTCGAGGAGGGCCGAGATGAATGTCCGGTAGCTGCGGATGCCCTCCGCGAGCCACGCGTCGCGGTCCACGGCCGGGTCCGGCAACTGCTTGGCGACGAATCCGCCCTTGGCGCCGACCGGCACGATGACGGTGTTCTTCACCATCTGCGCCTTGACCAGGCCGAGGATCTCGGTGCGGAAGTCCTCACGCCGGTCGGACCAGCGCAGACCGCCTCGCGCGACCTTGCCGAAGCGCAGGTGCACGCCCTCGACGCGCGGCGAGTACACCCAGATCTCGAACGCCGGGCGCGGCGCCGGCAGGTCCGGAACGGCCTGCGGGTCGAACTTCATGGAGACGTAGTCGTGCGGCTTGCCGCCCGCGGCCTCCTGGAAGAAGTTGGTGCGCAGAGTCGCCTTGATGACGGTGAGGAAGGAGCGCAGGATCCGGTCCTCGTCGAGCGAGGCGACCTGGTCGAGGGCGGCGTCCAGCTCCTCCAGCAGGGCGTCGGTCAGCTCCAGGCCGGCCCGCTGCCGCTCCGGCGACATCCGCGCCTCGAAGAGCGAGACCAGCAGCCTGGTGGTGTGGACATTGTTCCGGAGGGTGTCCTCCATGTAGTCCTGGCTGAAAGTCGAACCGGCCTGCCGCAGGTACTTGGCGTACGCCCGCAGCACCATCGCCTGCCGCCAGGTGAGCCCGGCGCTCAGCACGAGGGCGTTGAAGCCGTCGTTCTCGGCCTGGGCGGTCCAGGTGGCGGCGAAGGCGTCCTGGAACCGCTCACGGGCGTCGTCGCCGAGGTAGTCGCCGTTGCCGGTCACCGACTTGGGCAGGCGCAGACCGAAGTCGTAGATCCACGCCGTCGTACGGTCCGCGCAGCGCAGCTCGTACGGGCGCTCGTCGATGACCTCGACGCCGAGCCGCTGGAGCACGGGCAGGACGGCGGAGAGGGAGACGGACCCGCCCTTGCGGTAGATCTTGAAGCGGCGCTCGCCGGGGCCGACGCCCACGGGCTCGTACAGGCTGAGGGCGAAGTCCTTGCCGCCCCCCTCGGGCGTGAGCTGCTCGAGGTGGACGAGGTCGGAGACCGCGGCTCGCGGCGTGTGGTCGGCCTTGTAGCCCTCGGGGAAGGTGCCCGCGTAACAGCGCTGCAGTTCGGCGGCGCGCTCCTCGCCGAGCTCGGCGTTCAGCGCCTCGTTGAACGCGTCGGTCCAGGAGCGGGCGGCCTCGACGAGCCGGGCCTCGATGCGCTCCTTGTCGGCGTCGGACAGCTGCGGCAGTTCGGTGCCCTGCGGGACGCGGACCACGAAGTGCAGCCGGGAGAGGATCGACTCGGTGTTCCAGGCCGTGAAGTCGACGCTGGTACCGCCGAGCTCCTCCTTCAGGATGTCGATGATCCGCAGCCGCACACCTGTGGTGTAGCGGTCGCGCGGCAGGTAGACGAGGGCCGAGTAGTAACGCCCGTACTCGTCCTGGCGCAGGTAGAGCCGCAGCCGGCGGCGCTCCTGGAGGTAGAGGACGGAGGTGACGATGGAGCGCAGCTCGTCGGCCGGGGTCTGGAACAGCTCGTCGCGCGGGTAGGTCTCCAGGATCTGGAGCAGGTCGCGCCCGTCGTGGCTGTTGGGCGAGAACCCGGCCCCCCTGAGGACCTCGTCGACCTTGCGCCGGATGACGGGCACGCGGCGCACGGACTCGGTGTAGGCGGCGGACGAGAACAGGCCCAGGAAGCGGCGCTCCCCGACGACGTTGCCGTCCTCGTCGAACTTCTTCACGCCGACGTAGTCCAGGTACGACGGCCGGTGCACGGTGGCGCGGCTGTTGGCCTTGGTGAGGACCAGCAGCCTGTGCTCGCGCGCCTTGGCGCGGGCGTCGGCGGGCAGCCGCTCGAAGGACGGGCTGACCGGGTGGCTCTCCTCGGCTGCGTGGTGCGGGTCCGATCGCAGTATGCCGAGCCCGGTGCCGGGCACGGCGGCCAGCGAGTCGTCGTCGCGCAGCTGGTACTCGCGGTAGCCGAGGAAGGTGAAGTGGTCGTCGGCCAGCCAGCGCAG
>CBFHCJ010000388.1:0-6707 GCA_965654005.1 uncultured Streptomyces sp.
TCGGGGTCGAGGAGGGCTCGGTCGTGCGGTTCGCGCTCCTCGAGCGCGGGCGCGCCCCAGGTGCCGAGCGCCTGGAGGACGGGCAGCAACTCGCGTCCACGCGGAGTGAGTTCGTAGACGTACGCGGCTCCGGGCGGCGGCAGCCGACGCCGTGTCGTGAGCCCGTCGCGCTCCATGTCCCTCAGTCGCGAAGCCAGCACGTCCGTGCTCACTCCCGGCAGGTCCGCATGCAGATCGGTGTAGCGACGCGGACCCGCGAGCAGTTCGCGGACGATCAGAAGGGTCCAGCGGTCGCCCACGGCGTCGAGCGCCCGGGCCGTGGAGCAGTACTGGTCGTAGCTTCGGCGAGGTGACATGCGACGCAGTCTAGACATGTCATTGGACTTTCCAAGCTCCAGCTTGGTAAAACCAAGCAACACCAGTTAGCGGAGGGGAAGCGGCGCATGGAGTTCCGGCAGTCGAGCAAGCTCAGCGAGGTCTGTTACGAGATCCGCGGCCCGGTGGTGGAGCACGCCAACGCGCTGGAGGAGGCGGGCCACAGCGTGCTGCGCCTGAACACCGGCAACCCCGCGCTCTTCGGGTTCGAGGCGCCGGAGGAGATCCTCCAGGACATGATCCGGATGCTGCCGCGGGCGCACGGCTACACCGACTCGCGCGGCATACTGTCCGCGCGCCGCGCCGTGGCCCAGCGCTACCAGGAGCGGGGCCTGGAGGTCGGCGTCGACGACGTCTTCCTCGGCAACGGCATCTCCGAACTGATCTCGATGGCCGTACAGGCGCTGGTGGAGGACGGCGACGAGATCCTCATCCCCGCCCCCGACTTCCCCCTGTGGACCGCCGTGACAACGCTCGCGGGCGGCAAGGCGGTCCACTACCTGTGCGACGAGCAGGCCGACTGGTACCCGGACCTGGACGACATTGCGTCGAAGATCACGGACCGCACGAAGGCCGTCGTGATCATCAACCCCAACAACCCGACCGGCGCGGTCTACCCGAAGGAGATCCTCGAGGGCATCCTCGACCTCGCCCGCCGCCACGGCCTGATGGTCTTCGCGGACGAGATCTACGACCAGATCCTGTACGACGACGCCGTGCACCACTCGGCCGCGGCCCTCGCCCCCGACCTGGTCGTCCTCACCTTCTGCGGCCTGTCGAAGACGTACCGCGTGGCGGGCTTCCGCTCCGGCTGGCTGGTCGTCACGGGGCCCAGGCAGCACGCGAAGGACTATTTGGAGGGCCTGACGATGCTGGCCTCCATGCGGCTGTGCGCCAACGCCCCCGCCCAGTACGCCATCCAGGCCGCGCTCGGCGGCCGCCAGTCCATCAACGACCTCACGGCACCCGGCGGCCGCCTGCACGAGCAGCGCGACGTGGCGTGGGAGAAGCTCAACGAGATCCCCGGCGTGTCCTGCGTGAAACCGAAGGGCGCGCTGTACGCGTTCCCGCGCCTCGACCCCAAGGTGCACCGGATCCACGACGACGAGAAGTTCGTCCTGGACCTGCTGCTGCGGGAGAAGATCCAGGTGGTCCAGGGCACGGGCTTCAACTGGCCGGCCCCCGACCACTTCCGCATCCTCACCCTGCCGCACGCGGACGTCCTGGAGGCGGCGATCGGACGGATCGGGCGGTTCCTCAGCGGGTACCGGCATTGACTTGCACTCCCTCCTGAAGGAGAGAGATTCCGGCCGTCCCGCCTCAGACCTGTGCCGTTACGCGGCACAGGTCTCAGGTCTCAGGTCTCGGGCGCGATTCCGTGACTTCTGTTTCATCGCGCTGTGCCAGAACGGGTCCTGATCTTACCGGCGCCCCGCAGGCTGATGCCACCGGTCCGGCGGCCGCTTTCACTGTTCGCCGCTTTCAGTGTTCGAGGTGTCGCACCTCCAGGCGTACGTGCACCTCCACGCCACCGCAGGAACCGGTCAGACAGCCCTGGGATCGGATACGCCTCGCGATCTCGATGTCGTCTTTGAGCGCGCTCAGGCGGGGTGGGGTTCTGGAATCATCCAGCACGACTACGTGCAGTCGATCACCGATCTTGGGGGAGTCCGCGTCACCCCACCAAGAGGGATGCTTTCTGAGATCGATGAACCCCTCGGCGTTTCCCATGTCCACCATCACACCAACCGGGCTGACCAGTGTGATGGTGACGTCGAACTCTTCGTGGTCCCGGATCCCTTCGTCACCCACTCCCATCAATAGAGCTCCACGTCTTATTCAAGGTCGACTCATTGCGGCCCACCACAACAGCTACCGCCTCAAGCGTCCCGAGGACGGCTGCCGAGAGCATCGGCAGACACCGACCGTCCGCCTCGCCAACTTGGACACCCAACCAGCCCTGACATGATCAACTTAACGTCAGTGGCGTTGCGTCGAGACCTTCTCTCACCGGTTGCAGCAAATTGGTCTGCAGGCATCTCGGCCTCGACGCGTCCCTCGCGCCAAGTTACTTTCCGATCTCAGGAGATCAGGTTGGGAGCGATCGCACGCGCCTGCGACTGCCGACTCTTGACCGCTGCAGGCTGGAACTCAAGGAAGTAACCAAAATCTCGGGTGTCAACAGGAATTCCAAGCCGTTCGCCGAGCTCTTGAGCCTGAGTCTCGGTAATTCGCTGCGGAGCGGCGTCCTTCCGGGGCCGGGTACCGAGGAGCCCAGGGAGCAAATTCTGGCTGACATCGTCGGGGATCTCGTGGAGACGCCGGAGATTTTTGGTGTGGCGATGGAATGCGAGGAGGACCCACCCGTCGCCGAGTGGTTGCTCAAGACGCTCTGGTACAAACCGCTTCTCGAGTTCCTGCTTCCTGCGCGTGGCGGCACGGAATGCCTCGACGTCCGGGGGAGGCGGAGGCGGCGTCTTGATCCGCTCACGGTCCACCACCAGCCATACGTCGTACTCCTCCGTAGTCACGCCACACATGACGCTGCCGTCAAGGGCCATCGTGACGAATTCCGCGTGTCCGGGTGGCGCATTGCGCCCCACCAAGTGCTCCGCCAAGTGCAATTCGCCGTGGATACGCACTGGCACCCACGGCCCTTCCATCGTAGTGGTGATTAGGAAACGGCCTTCCGAGTCCACAACGTGGTGCTCGCGAGCGAGCCGTAGCCACGCCGCGTCGACACGTACGCCCAGATCCGGTCCGACGAAGGGAACCTTCGCAGTCGGTTCAGTCCCTCCGATGGTGATGCCCACTGCACGCCGAGGCGCAGGCAGGGAATCGCCTGGGGGATCGTCAATAACTACCAGACCGCAGCGGCCCAGGAGTTCTGTGGAAGCTGGCTCACTCATGTCAGGGGCACACCTCTCCGCCCTTGTAAAACAGGTGATGGTCACCACCTGGCTTGTTGACTTTCCCGTACCGCTCGAAGTTCTCGTCAGACGGGTACTTGCTGGCCCAGCCGAAGTTCACACCCGTGCGATCCGAGCCATGCTTTGGCTCCCCTACGTGAAAGTGTGAGCCAGCCGGATCATGGGTGTGTTCGACAACAACCCGCGAGCCCTGCGAAGTCTCGAACTGGCGCATATTGCCCCAGTGGGTGGGTTCGGTGTCGTATACGTACATTTCCTGACCCCGTCGTGTGATGTCGTCGCCGATCCCCCAAGAGAACTCCGGTTCTGACCCGTAGTCTACCCCCGCCAGGTCGAACGCCGCTCTCTCCGCGCTTGCGCGGTTCGGGAACGGGTTTCCCTTTTCGCCAAGCGGCAACTCGGCCAGACCGAGGGGGTCGATTCCGTGAAGGGGATTGGCAACGTAGGCGACAGGGTTCGGGGCAGGAGTGAGACCCAAAGGGTCTGGGGTGAGGTAGCGCGCGCTGGCAGGGTCGTAGTGACGAAAGTAGTTGTGATGTAGACCCGTTTCCGGATCGTAATACTGGCCGGGGAATCGGAGCGGGGTGTAGGCCGTCGCGTCGCGATTCCAGGCCGTGCCGCCCCACAGAGTGGACCGAGAGCGCCAGGCGATAGTGCCGCGTTCGTCGACGAGTTCGGTGGGGGTCCCCACGATGTCGGTGACAACAGCGAAAAAGCGAGCGTCGATCTCGTCCTGCGGAGTGTCAATGCCGTGAATGCGTTCCCGCTGAGTGAGCGGTGCGGTGCCATAGTGGTCCCATGTGAGGCTCACCGCGTGGTCGTTGCCGGTGATACGGGTGGTCTGCTCGCACAGTGTGGTGCCGTCCCAGGTGAAGTCCACCTGTTCAACCACCGCACTGCCGTCGGCGGCCAACCGCTGTTTGGCGCTGCGTCGGCCAAGTGGGTCGTAGAGGTAGCGCCAGAGAGTTCCGTCGGGTGTGGTGACGGAGGTGAGGCGGTCCTCGGCGTCCCACTCGTAACGCCAGGTGTCGGGCTTGGCCGTCAGGCGAGCCTTCTGGCGCAGGCTGACGCGCCCTGCAGCGTCGTACTCGTAGCGGACGCTGCCGGCACTGTGGATACGGGTGCCGGTGTAGGTACGCGGTCCAGTCGCATCCTGGTCAGGCATGGACCTAGGCCAGGAGGCTTGCGTCTGGTTGCCTGCCTCGTCGTAAGCATAGGTCTCTGCCCAGTTAGCCGAGTGCACGCTGGTGACCCGACCTGCTGTGTCGAGATCGTACCGGCGGGAGCCGTTGAGGTGGTCGTCAATGGCGATCACGTGGCCGTCTGTGCCGTAAGCGTAGGCTCGATGCTGCAGACGTTGGAAGTCCGGACCGGTCAGCTCCTGACTCAGCAAGAGGCCTTGAAGGTCGTAGGTATTGGTCAGGATGAGGTTCTCACCGATGCGACGGGTTAGCTCCTGACCTGCCGCGTCGCGTTCAAACTTGATGGTGCGACCAGAACCGCTAAGTTCGGTGCGACGGCCTGCGGCATCGTACTCCCAGGTGCTGATAGCACCGGTCGGAGTAGTACGGCTGATGCGTCGTCCCAACTCGTCGTAGGTGTATCGCTGTGTGCGGCCGTTGACCGTCTCCGCGACCAGCCGACCCGCTGTATCCCGCTCCAATGTCAAGACTGCGTTGGGGGTTCTTGCCTCGGCGAGGCCTCCCGTCACGTCGTAGGCGTAGGTCGTGACGAGGCCTCCTGCGTCCCGTGCCACGGTGCGGCCCAGCAAATCTCGTTCGAAGCGGATCACGACACTGGAAGGCATAGTGCGGGTGGCGAGTTGCCCGGCAGCGTCATGCGTGTAGCTGATGACCCTATCGTCGAAGTCCGTCTCCTCGATCAAGCGTCCGGCCGGGTCGTACTCATAAGTCCAGGTTAAGCCCTGCGGGTTGATCACCTTTCGAATCCGCAGCTCCGCGTCGTACTCGAACTCGTAGCGTGCGCCGTTCGCGGCGATGTTCGCAGACTGCAGGTTGAAGTGCGTGTACTCGAACCGGGAGACGGCGCCCAAGGCGTCTGTGTGTGTCAGACAGTTGCCATCGCCGTCGTACGTCCACGACTCGGCAGTGCCGTCTGGACTGGTGCGGCGGGCCAGCTTGCCCTCGACGGTCCACTCGAGTTGCGTCGTCGCGCCGAGCGGATCGGTGACCGCTATTTGACGGCCAAATGCGTCACGTTCACAGCGGGTGACCGCACCCTGCGGATCGATGGCTTCCACCGGCAACCCCGCTTCGTCGCAGCGCACGCGCGTCCTTGCGCCAAGGGCATCGAGGACCGCAGTCAGATGCCCTCGGTCGTTGTAGACGAAGCGCGTCGTCGCACCGACGGTGTTGGTGATTGATATCCGATTACCGAAATCGTCGAACTCCTGGGCAGTGTGAGAACCGTCGTCTCGCTGGACTGACACAGGGAACCCGAGTTCGTTGTAGCGCATGGCCGTCCAAGAGCCATCGGGGCGCTGGACGGCGAGCATGTTGCCCTGATCGTCCCAGGTGTACTCCGTAATCCGACCCAGTGGGTCCGTGCGGGTCAGCACTTGGCCACGGCTGTTGAGAGTCTGCCGGGTCGTGTAACCGAGCGGATCGGTCTCCGCGATGATCTGGCCACGTTCGTTGAGCTGGTAGAGCGTGACGTGACCCAACGCGTCCGTCCAGCGGGTGGTGTGATTCACGGAGTCGTAGACGAACGTGCCAGAGAGATACCCTTCGGGGCCGGTGGTCTGTGTAACACGTCCGAAATGATCATGGACGTACTGATAGCTGAAGCCATTGCGGTTGGTCCAAGAGGTGATCCGCCCTTCGGCGTCGTAGCCGAACCGCAGCGGCTGGCCCGAGGAGTTGACGACCTCAGCGAGATCGCCGGTGACAGGGTCATAGCCGTACGCCATGACCCGCTCGGTGCCTTCGTGCCCTTCCCCCGTGTGCAGGGAGAGGCTCGTGATGCGGCCCAGGTCTCGGTCAGCGGTGAGTCGGACTTCGTAACCGCCGCTGTGGCTCACTGATATCGGGAGACCGGTGCCGTCCCGGTGGAAGTCGATCTGGTTGCCGTTTCGGTCCTCGATCGCGATCAGCCACAGCTGCCAGCCTTCCCCGCGCGGGCGGGCGAAGTAGCGGGTCACGCCAGTTCGCGGGTCAGTGGTGGCGAACTCCAAGTGCTGTGCACCGAACTCGCTGGTACGACGCAGGGGTATGCGAGGACCTTCCAGCGGCAGCACGTCCGGCTGCTGTGGGGTGGGCAGATGGTCGTAGACCAGCAGGGTGCCGTCCTCGCGGGCCCAGACGGCCTGGTTGCGGATGTCGACCTCAATGCGTTCGTCCAGGGTCGAGGCCCAGGAGCGGCCGAACCAGGTGCCGAAGGTGT
>CBFHCJ010000389.1:0-6688 GCA_965654005.1 uncultured Streptomyces sp.
GCCGACCTCGCCGTCGACCTTCAGGACGCCGTCGTAGTTCTTGAACATGTGGTCGGCGACCGGACGCGTGAAGGCGTACTGGGTGTCCGTGTCGATGTTCATCTTGACCACGCCGTTCTCCAGCGCCGTCAGGATCTCCTCCTCCGTGGAGCCCGAGCCGCCGTGGAAGACGAAGTCGAACGGCTTGCTGTCGACCGGACGGCCGAACTTGTTGGCGACGCCCTCGTTCAGCACCTGGAGCAGCTCGGGGCGCAGGACGACGTTGCCCGGCTTGTACACACCGTGCACGTTGCCGAACGACGCCGCCAGCAGGTAGCGGCCCTTCTCACCCAGGCCCAGCGCCTCCGCCGTGCGGATCGCGTCGTCGACCGTCGTGTAGAGGGAGTCGTTGATCTCGTGGGAGACGCCGTCCTCCTCGCCGCCGGTCGGGGTGATCTCCACCTCGAGGATGATCTTCGCGGCGCGGGCGCGCTCCAGGAGCTCCTGGGCGATCTTCAGGTTGTCGGCGAGGGTCTCCGCCGAGCCGTCCCACATGTGGGACTGGAAGAGGGGGTTCTCGCCGCGGGCCACGCGCTCCTCGGAGATCGCGAGCAGCGGACGTACGTACCCGTCGAGCTTGTCCTTCGGGCAGTGGTCCGTGTGCAGGGCGACCGTGACGGGGTACTTCTCGGCGACGATGTGCGCGAACTCCGCCAGGGCCACCGAACCGGTGACCATGTCCTTGCTGTACTGGCCGCCCAGGAACTCGGCGCCACCCGTCGAGATCTGGATGATGCCGTCGCTCTCCGCCTCGGCGAAGCCACGCAGGGCAGCGTGCAGGGTCTGGGTCGAGGTGACGTTGATGGCCGGGTAGGCGAACTTGCCTGCCTTCGCCCGGTCGAGCATCTCGTTGTAGACCTCGGGGGTTGCGATGGGCATCTGTCCGCTCCTTGTATGTGCGGTTGCGTACTGCGTATCTGCGGTTGCTTACTGCTCTGCTTACTGCCCTGACCTAGGGTGCGACGTCATCGTCGTCCCCATCTTTCCAGACTTGGCCGAATGCTCCGGTCACCGTGTCAAGCCTGTGGACAACTCCCCACGTCACCCCCGTAGGTCTCCGCCTATAGGGCCCCCTAGGACCCCCTAGGACCCCCGTAGCCCCCGTAGCCCCGTAGGTCACAGCCCCCCGTACGTCCTCCGCGGTACGTCTCCCGTCGGCCCCCGTCGACAGCGTTCAGTCCAGGCCCAGGTCGTCCTTCGAGTAGGCGAAGACGTACGGCACGTCGGCCTTCTCGGCGATGGCCTCGGCCGCCCCCGTGGCGCGGTCCACGATCGTGGCCACCGCGACGACCTCGGCACCGGCCTCCCGCAGCGCCTCCACGGCGGTCAGCACCGACCCTCCGGTGGTGGAGGTGTCCTCGACGGCCAGCACCCGGCGGCCCTTGACCTCGGCGCCCTCGATACGGCGCTGCAGGCCGTGGGCCTTGCCTGCCTTGCGGACGACGAAGGCGTCGAGCACCTTCCCGCGGGCCGCGGAGGCGTGCAGCATCGCGGTCGCCACCGGGTCGGCGCCCAGGGTCAGGCCGCCGACCGCCTCGTAGTCGAGGTCGGCGGTCAGGTCGAGCATGACCTGACCGACCAGGGGGGCGGCCACGCCGTCGAGGGTGATACGGCGGAGGTCGATGTAGTAGTCGGCTTCCTTGCCCGACGACAGGGTCACCTTGCCGTGCACCACGGCCTTGTCCTTGATCTGCTGCAGCAGGGCGCCGCGTACGTCACTCATACGAGTCAGCTTAAGGGGGCCTGAGAGGTGCCCTCACAGACGGCGCCAGGTCCACGTGGTCGCGGCCTCCAGCGGCTCGATGGGCGTGACCAGGCGCGGAAGGGTGTTGAGGCCGTCGGGCGGACCGGTCTGCGGCTCCACGCACACCGCATCCGGCTGTTCGTCGTACACCACCACCCACTCCTCGCGGCTGGTGACCTTCAGCTCCAGCCTCCCCGGCCAGGTCAAGGTCACGTCCACGCCGCCGGGCATGCCGAAGCAGTCGTCCCAGGGGCCCGGCTCCGGCTCGATGCGGTTCCCGGTGGGCAGATGGTCTGCCCCGCGTTCCTCCTGCCAGGCGGGACTGAAGTCGATGCGTACGTCCTCGCCGTCCAGGGTGCGGTTGAACCAGGGGTGCCAGCCGATCTGGGCCGGGAACGAGGAGTCGTACGTCTCCACGGACATGGTGAGCGTGAGGGAGTCCCCGGTGAGCGCGGCGAGCTGGGTGACGCGGCCGGCGTAGGGCCAGGGGGCGACCAGGTCGTAGGTGAGGGCGGCCTCGGTGCGGTCGGCGCGGGCCACGCGCCAGGCGCCGTTCCGGGCGGTGCCGTGGATGGCGTGCGGCGGGGCGTTGAGGGGCATCTGCTGGACCGTGCCGCCGTCGCGGAACTTCCCGTCCCGGATCCGCCCGCACCAGGGGACCATGGGGAAGCACCCGAACCGCTCGCCCTGTCGTAGCAGTTCCGTACCGCCGACGCGCAGACTCCGCACACGCCCGCCGTTCGCCGGCGCCAGCACGACCTCCGCGTCTCCCGCGGCCAACGTGATCTCGTCGTTACTCACGAGGCCGACCCTACTGGGCCGATCAAGAGGGCGTGCGGTGGCGCCGGTGCGCCGTGCCGGGCGGTTCGGCGACTACGACTCGGCGACTACGACTCGGCGGCTACGTGGTTCAGCGGGATCCTTGCGAGGAGCCCCGGGCGTTCAGGCCCGGGAGGAATCGCATCATGAGGTGAGCGGTGCGGAGCACCGCGGCGGCATCCGGCACGGGGCGGGGAGGGTTTAAGCGGGTGGCCGGTTCTCGGTGTTCGATATGGCCGCACTCGGCGCAGGTGCGGGAGGTGTACGCCGGATCGACGTGCACCACCGGCACCCCCGCCTTCCGGGACCGTTACCACGTCAGAGTGGCGGTGGGACTGGACGCAAAGGAAGCGTCACCGTCAGTGACGCCCATTGTGCAAGTCCACCGATTAGCGATGGGTAGTGACGGCGACGTGGTTCAGCGGCGGCGGCGCAGCAGTCGGCCCGCCACGATCGCCGACGCCACGAGCAGGGCCGCCGCCGGGGCCGCCCAGCGGAGCGTCGCGGTGGCCGTCGCGGTCTCCGGGGCGGGGACGGGGGCGTAGCGGCCGCGCGGGGGCGCGTGGTCGACCTCTTCGGCGCTACGGCCGATCATCGTGCGCCGGGCGTGCGCCGCTTCGGCGGGCGGTTCCTTGTCGAAACCGTTGGGCGCCAAGCCGGGCGCGGGCTCGTTCTCGTCGGCGAACGGGTCGAGGGAGGACGAGGGGACTTCGGTGTCGAATCCGGAGGGGGCTTCCTCAGTCGCTTCCTGGACCTCTTCGACACCGCTGACTTCTTCGCCCACCTCTTCCGTTTCTTCCGTTTCTTCCAGTTCTTGCGGTTCTTGCGGTTCTTGCGGTTCTTGCGGTTCTTGCGGTTTCACTTCCGAGACGGTGCCGGACGCAGACTCAACTTCCTTTCCCACACATTCGTCTGAGGCAGCATCAGACTCGCCCAGGCTCTCCACGAACCGCCCCAGCAGCCGCGCCCCCGCGGCAGCCACCGCATCCCCGGTCAGTTCCGCGACCCTGCCGTCCCCCGTGGCCGTACCCGTGAACGCAACCGTCGCGCCACCCTCGGCCGAAAGCAGCCGTACGGACAGGGAGAGCTTCACCGTGCCCGTGCCGCGGGCCTCCGCCGCCTCGCCCTCCACCGCGTACGAGCCGTCGTCCTGGCCCGTGACCCGCAGGGTGCCGCGGTAGGTGATCGTGTGGCCCCCCACGCGTACCTTCAGGCGGCCGGCGACGGGCTCCGTGCCCGCGTCCTGTTGGAGGCCGGGGATCGCACGGGCCACCCGGGCGGGATCGGCCAGCGCCTCCCTGAGCCGCTCGGCGGAAACCGGAACGAACACCTCATACTCCATGTCTGCCGAGCCTACCCAGCCCGGCCCGGACCGCACCCGCACATCACGGGATTCCCACGGCCGGGGAGCCCGGGTTCCTCAGTTCGCATACCTCGGGTGTACGAGCGTCGACGGCGGCAGGCCCCGCACCCGGGTGCGCGCCGCCGCCCACGCGTCGGCCCGAAGGGACGCCCGGGTCAGCGAGCGAGAGCACGGCTCGCGCGGGTCCAGGGTGAGGGCCGGGCGGGTGCGGGCGGCGAGGACGAAGCCCCAGTCACGCGGGGCCCGGAACCCGGACGTCGAAGGGTCGGGGCCCGCCGTGAGGCCGGAGGCGCGTCCGTCGACGCGGTACGGGACCGTACGCAGGTCCGCCGCCCTTACCGTCGCCTCGACCGTCCAGAAGACGCGCGGGCGGTAGCTCACCGGGCCCCCGTACACCACCAGCCGGCCGCCGACCGCGAGTATCCGGCGGGCAAGGCCGTAGAACTCCTGCGAGTACAGCTTCGTGCTCCCCGCGGTGCCGGGGTCGGGCAGGTCGGCGATCACCACGTCGTACGTCCGGCGCGTGTGCCGGAGCCAGCGGAACGGGTCCGCCGTACGCGCATGGACGCGCGGGTCCGCGAAGGCGTGGCGGTTCAGCGCTGACAGGGCCCTGTCGCCGCGGGCCAGCCCGACGACCGCGGGGTCCGGTTCGACCACGTCGACCTGCCGCACCCCCCGGTAGCGCAGCACCTCGCGCGCGGCGAGGCCGTCGCCGCCGCCGAGGATGAGCACGCGCGCGTGCGGGCCTCCGCTCATCGCCGGGCGCACGAGCGCCTCGTGGTAGAGCTGTTCGTCGCCGCCGCTCATCCGCAGCCGGCCGTCGAGGAAGAGGTCGAGCGGGCGGCCATGGGTGCCGCCGGTCAGCACCACCTCCTGGGCGCCGCTCCGGACGGCGACCCGTACGTCCCCGCCGTACACCGCCTGGCGTGCGGCCCGTTCGAAGTCGTGGACCAGAAGGGCCGCCGCGGCCAACACGCCCAGTACGACTATGTTGGCCGCCAGGAGCAGCCGGCGCCCGCGCCGGCTCAGGTCCCGCCGGAACAGGCCGAGGACCAGGGCACCGCCCGCGACCGCGTTGACCGCGCCGGTGAGCAGCGCACTTGTCAGCTGGCCGAGCTGCGGGAGCAGCAGGAAAGGGAAGGCGAGACCGCCGACCAGCGCGCCCACGTAGTCCGCCGCGAACAGATCCGCGACCGCGCCGCCCGCGTCCTGGCGGCGGATGCGCTGGATCAGCTCCATCAGCAGCGGAACCTCGGCGCCGATGAGCAGCCCGATGGCGAGCGAGAAGGCGACCAGCAGGAAGCGGGGGCCGCCCGACCAGGCGCCGCCCCAGCCGCCGGTCCAGGCGAAGACCGCGTACAGGGCCATCGCGCTGCAGCCGCCGATGAGGGCGAGCGCCGCCTCGATCGCACCGAAGCCGGCCGCGGCGCGGCAGCGCAGCCGCTTGGCGGCGAGCGAGCCGATGCCCATCGCGAAGACCATCACCGAGAGCACGACCGAGGCCTGGGTGACCGAGTCGCCGATCAAATAGGAAGCGAGGGCGACGAGTTCGAGTTCGTACACGAGTCCGCAGGCCGCGCAGACGAACACGCCGGCGAGGACGAGGAACCGTCCGATGCCGGGGCGCACGGGCAACCGCGCCTGGCCCTGACCGCGCTCGCCCCAGGAAGGTGGGGCGCCGGGTGGTGCGGGCGCGTGCGGTTCGATCACGCTCGGAACGCTACGTCAGGCTTGCGCTGGGCTTTGTCACCCACACGTGTGGAACTGCCGGGTTCTGTGGTACTCGAGAGGTGTGGCGCCGCCCCTGGGGCCTGCCGCCCCCAGACCCCGGCCATCGTCCTGAACGGCCCCCCGTCCTCAGGCCCCCAACCTCTTCGAGCAGGGGGTACCCCCGGACAGGCTGACCTCGCCTGGACCGCGCTGGAAAATGCCGACCATCGCACGGGCTCCTTCGCTTCCATGCTCGCCCCTCAAACGCCGGACGGACTCAACTTCTCCTCCACACCTTTCCGTTGCGCCGTCGGCTCCCTCACGCCCACCCGCGTCCGCGTCGCCACCAACTGACCGTCCTGTGGGTAGGCGTGCCACGTGCGCCAGTGGACCTGGCCCTCGTGGTGCTGGGCCAGCATCGCGGTGAAAGCGTGTGGGCTGCCGGGGAAGACGCCGGCCAGGCCGTTGGGATGGTCGGAGACCAGGGCCAGCAACTCCTGGGCGCGGCCCGCGAAGGACTGAGGTGACAGCACCTCCACCCGGGCCGCGAACTGGTACTCCCAGTCGCCGACCCGCTTGGCGACACCCAGCGGCAGCGGGGTGCTGGAGCCCGCGATGCACGCCACCGTCTCCGAACACGTGCCCCGCTCCTCTTCCAGGAGTACCTGGTGGGACGCGCCGAGGAGTCTCAACTGGAGTTGTGCGCCGGGGAGTTCCAGGTCGAGCGTGGCGAGCGCGGGCAGCGGCTCGCGGCCCAGGGCCCAGGCGAGGTCGGCCGCACGGGTGTCGGTGTAGGAGGTGTTCAGGATCGTGAGCATGGATCGGCTCCGCAAGCACGCAAATGGGGGAGGGTTCCGGCGCAGCCCGGTCTGCACACCAGGGATTCGGCCGGCTCAGCCAGTCGGGCAGGATGCCCGGATCGCCCGGTGGGGAAGGACGCCTGCGGGACGGATGTCCGCAGGGCGCCCGCGGGCTGCGTTGGTGGTTGAGAGGGAATCATGAACTGTGGCGCC
>CBFHCJ010000390.1:0-6653 GCA_965654005.1 uncultured Streptomyces sp.
TCTGGCTCCGCAGCCTCCGCCCCGCCATATGATCACAACTTCCCACAGGCCCTAGTCCCCCCAGGGCGTTTCTGGCGGGATGACGGTAGTGCCTGGTCCGCCACATGTGAGAGAGATTCGCAGAGTCAGTGATCATCTTGTGACGAAGGGAGGTGGTGCGGCTCCCACCGGCCGAGGCCGCGAGACGACGCCGCGGGCACGATCGGCGACAGCTTCGCCCGGCGGTGGGCGGGCCGACCGTCCTGCCCGGCATGCGACGCACCGCTCCCACCGCGTCCCCCAGCCTTTGAAAGGATTCCCAATGGAGTTGTCAGTCCGGCGGGGTGACTCGCCCTGAGCGTGTCAGGCGAGCGTGACAGGGCTTGGCGGCGCCGTGATCTCGAAGGGACGACCGTCGTGTATCAGCGCCCACAGGACGTTCAGACGGCGTCGCGCGAGGGCGATGATCGCCTGCTTGTGACCCTTGCCCTCGGCCCTTTCGCGCTCGTAGAAGGCCTTGGAGAGGGGGGCAAGAGCGGGAGGCCACCATGGCGGACATGTAGAAGACGCGCAGCAGGCGTCTGCTTTGCAGGCGGCTCAAGGCGCTGTAGTACCAGCGGCATCCTCGGCGGGTTCCTCGCCGGGACGGACTCGTTCTCGACAGACCGAACTGACCCTCATACGCCAAAGTCAGTAAGGTCCGCATGGGGCAGCGGAGTTGACGTGAGTCGATGTAACTTGAAATCACAATTGGGGGTATATGGCGGGCGTCGCGTTGCCTGGTGTGTGCCCGGGGCCATCACCTCGCCGGGGAGGATGTCCGCGGCTGGGATGACGGTGCCGGTGGCTCTGGCCGTCGCCTGGCGCCGCGGCCCGGGCTTCGCCGCACAGGCGGAGGTGCTCAGCACGCTGACCGCGCAGCAGGTCCATCAACTGGGCAGACTGATAAGGAAGTCGCTCGGCGGCACGGTCAACTCCGGCCTGTCCAGCTGACGAGCGCCGCCTCGATCTGCGCGGCATTGGGCGCCTCCGCGGCCCAGGCGACGTATCCGTCGGGTCGCACCAGCACGGTCGTACGTTGCCCGCTCGCCCAGCGTCCCGCCACCAGCCGCCTCCTGCGACTTTCCGCCTCGTAGCCTTGCGGGGTTATGAGGACGAACCGGCCGCCGCGCAAGGCCTCGTGGAGCCTGCCGTCGGCGAGGGCTGCGTCGGGCATGCGCCTGCCGACCAGCGGGTGGGCGCCGCGGGGGGCTGCGTACGCGTACCCGATGCCGGTGATCTGGCCCACCACGCGCCGCCGGACCGGCCCGGCGTGGTTGAGGAAGGTGGTCAGCGCGGCGCGCAGCGCCAGTGTCCAGGGGCGCTTGGCCATCGCCATCCGGATCATCCCGCCGCTGCTGCGCAGCACGGCCTTGCCGACGGGGTGGCGTTCGGAGTGGTAGGTATCGAGGAGGGCAGGGTCGGCGTGGCCGTCGAGGACCGCGGCGAGCTTCCAGGAGAGGTTCGCGGCGTCCTGCAGGCCGGTGTTCATGCCCTGGCCGCCGGCCGGGGTGTGCACGTGCGCGGCGTCCCCGGCGAGGAAGACGCGGCCGACGCGGTACGCGGGCGCCTGGCGCTCGTCGCTGTGGAAGCGGGACATCCAGCGGGCGTTGTGCATGCCGTAGTCGCGGCCGAGGGCGAGGCGGGTGATCTCCCTGACCTCGTCGAGGTCGAGCGGCGCGCTGTCGGGGACGTTGCGGCCGCGGTGCCAGCCGGTGACCCGGTAGTAGCCGTCGCCGATGGGCGCGATGAAGGCGAACGCGTCACCGACGGCGTTGACGGTCAGCGTCTGACCGGGCTTCTCGTCGAGGAGGACGTCGGCGAGGACGATGGAACGGATGACGGACTTTCCGGGGAAGGGCAGGCCGACGGCCTGCCGTACGGAGCTGCGGTGACCGTCGGCGCCGACGACGTACGCGGCACCGAGCTCGGCCGCCCCGCCGTCGGCGCGGCGCACGTGGAGCGTCACGCCGTCGGTGTCCTGACTCAGCCCGGTGACCTCGGTCTCGTAGAGGAACCGCACCCCGGCCTCGACCGCTCGCCGCTCCAGCACCTCCTCCACCTCGTACTGCGGGATGACGAGGGCGCGGTTGAAGCGGGAGGGGAGCGTGTCAAAACTGACGGAGAGACGGCCGAAGAGCCGGATGTCGGAGATCGACTGCCCCTTGGCCTCCAGTTCCTCGGCAAGTCCACGGGCGTCGAGCTGCTCCAGGGTGCGGGCGTGCAGGCCGAACGCCCGCGAGAGGTTGCTGATCTTGTGGGGGCGCTTCTCGACGAGGGTGACAGAAACGCCGGCGGTCGCGAGATCTCCGGCCAGGAGGAGGCCCGTAGGGCCGGCGCCGACGACCATGACACCGGGGGTGGTGCCGATACCCGAAGCGGTGGTGCGGGCTGTGCCTGTCATGGCGATCTCCTGGTGCGATGCTTCTCGGTTGACTGATGCAACTACGGTCGCGGCAGTCGAGGTTCATCGCCGTCCGCGATGGTGCCCCGATGGCGGAACCCTCCGATGCGGTACTCCGGCGGGCCCCAATAATATATACAAGCGTTGAGTTTTCGGGCTACCCGGGCCAGGAGGGTAGCTACGAAGGACAACCCGTTTGTTCCGCTTCCGTGCTGCGGGCGCTCGCCGAATCGGCGCTCTGCTTCCCCGACGAGGACCTCGAAGCGGGCCGATCCGATGGACTCCGAACGCCGCTTCCATGAGCACGACCACGGCGCCCTGACGTGAGGGCATGGCACCTCGTCGTTACCGGGTTCCGACTCGGGTTCGTCCCGCCCCGATCGGCAGCAGCTGAGCGGGAGGCTCTGAAGGCCCGTCGGGACCAGCTCCTCGATCTTCTTGGCCACCGTGTCGGGCGAGCCGGTAGAACGCGGAGGCGCCCGGGCACTGCAGGGTGCGTTCGGCGCGCTGCTCGCCCCTTCCGCGCTGTCGATGCTCGCCGTGATGTTCACCGAGCCGGTACGGTCCGCCGCACCACGTGGGTCTCGTTCCACATCAGCACATGGTCGAGGGCCTCGCGCCGCAGGGTCCCGATGACCCGTTCACAGTGCGCGTTCATCCGTGGAGCGCGCGGCGCCGTCCTCACGACCTCGATGTTCTCGGACTCGAATACCGCATCAAAGGAGTCGGTGTACTTGCCGTCCCGGTCGCGGACCAAGAAGCGCAGCGACTCCAGGCGCACTCCCAAATCGACAGAGAGGTTGCGGGCCTGCTGCACCGTTCACTGCGCAGTCGGATGTGCGGTCACCCCGGCAACGTGCAGGCGGCGTGTGCCGTGCTCGAGGAAGACCAGCGCGTAGACCCGGCGGAGATCCACCAGGTCGATGTGCAGGAAATCGCAGGCGATGATGCCGTCGGCCTGCGCCGTGAGGAACTCTCGCCACGTGGGCCCGCCTCTGCGGGGCGCAGGGCTTACGTCGGCATCGGTCAAGATCTCCCATACCGTGGAGGCGCCGACCTGATGCCCGAGCCTCGCGAGCTCGCCTTGGATCCTGCGGCAGCCCCAGCGAGAGTTCTCTGCGACCGGCCGCAACACCAGCTCCTTGATCGCCTTCGCGGTCCGTGGTCGGCCGGGCCTGCTCCGGCGTCTGCTGTAGTCCCACCTGCGCGCGACGAGCCTTCGGTGCCATGCGAGCAAAGTCCCCGGCGTCACTGGGAACACGTTCGCACATCGCTGCTGGGGTATCAGCGAGGACAGCGCCGCGAACCACAAGCGGTCCACCGGCTGGTACCGTACCGGGCCCGCGAGCTGCCTGCGCAGCACCGCGTTCTCGTGCCGCAAGACAAGAACCTCGGCGTCCTTGGCCGCCTGCCGACGCAGCAGCACCGCCGGGACCGACAGCAGCTTCCCTGTCACCTGGTACATCAGCGAGACAATCACCCGGGGCATGGTTCCATCGAGCCCTCGACCACTACCAGACGCCCTGCGAACTGCAGCGACGAGTTTCTGAACGGCACAGGCTCGGCACTCAGGCTCCCACCTGCAGCGATGACTTTGCGAGCCCCACAGGCCCGCTACAACGAGGTCACCCTCGCCGAGATCGACACCGAGCTCTGCGGGCGGGCAGGCTGAGGCAGGGCCGGGAAGCGGACCGACCACCAGATTGGTACCGCGCCCCGGCCCGTCTTCGAACCGGGCACTCCCGAAGAGTTGTTCTCATCCACCGCGCCATGGGCCTCGGCGCTGGCCGGTGCATTGCCGCGGTCGACCCGCCCCGCTCGTCGGCGAGGTCATCGCCATCGCTCCCACGCCGGCATGCTCCGCACGGTTGCCCGCAATCCCTCTGCTCCCCGCTCACACGAGGATGGTTGCTTCCCGCCTGTCCGGTTCTCGGAGAGCCTGTTGTACCCAACGGCGTTCTGCTTATCGATCAGCTCGTTAGTCGACCGGTGAGGGCGAGGACTCTGGTGAAGGGGTCGACGTCGGAGCCGGGGTCGACGGCGGAGGAGAAAGCCCCGGTAGAACTGAGATCTGGGGCGAAGGAGAGCAGCCATTCGAGAGCCGCGGCGGCGAGGTCCGAATCAGGGGTGAAGTCCGAGCCGATGGCCTGGGCCAGGTCCCACGTGTGGACGCATACGTCGCCCCACCGGATGAGGGCGAGGGCGTCGCCGGAAAGCGCTCCGAACATCGAATGCCGGACCGTTCGCTCCAGTGCCCCTGGCTCCTCGATCGCAGCCTGTGCCCTTGCGGCCCACCAGCGGCACGTGCTCTCCGGGTCATCGCCGGGATCCGGGGACGCAGTCGGGGTTGGGGAGCTTTCATGGTTGAGGGCGGAGACAAAGGCGGCGTGGCCCGTGGACACGTGATGGACCACATCGCGGACCGTCCACTCGTCGCAGGGGGTTGGAAGCCCCCAGCCGTCATCCGGTATGCGGCCGAGGAATTCGGTGAAGTAGCCATTGACGATCCGCAGCACTCGGCGGTTGTCCATCTGCTCTCCTGGTGGAAGGAAGGATCAGGCAGCGCTCGCAAGTGTGCCGCACCCGAGCGAGTGTCGGGGGCCGCTGCGGGGGTGGGGGCTGGCGGGAGAAACCAACGGGGCCCTGTCTCATATTCGGTGGTGACGGAGAGTCGTGAGGGTTGTTGACCTTCGAGTGAAGGATGTCAACGAGCTTGTGCAGACGGTGTTTTCGGGTCTGTCCCCGCTGGTGATAGAGGATCTTGCCGATGAGGGTGAGCGGATCGTGGTGCGGGCGCGGACTCCGCAGGAGGCCGCGTTCTGTCCGGTGTGCGGGGCGTCGTCGGGGCGGGTACACGGCTATCAGTTGCGGGCGGTGGCCGACGTGCCGGTCGATGACCGCCGGGTGGTGGCCCGTGTGCGGTGCGGCGTCGGGTGTGTCCCACGCGAGGCTGCTGCCACACCTTCCGCGAGCAGGTGCCCGGGGTACTGGAGCGTTACCAGCGACGCACCGCTCGTCTGACCAGCAGGTCAATGCTGTGGTCAAAGAATTAGCGGGCCGGGCGGGATCGCGTTTGCTGGCGATACTCGCGGTGGGCCTGTCCCGTCACACGGCCCTGCGCACCCTGCTGCGCATCCCGTTGCCCACCGGGCGGGTGCCCCGCGTGGTCGGCGTCGACGATTTCGCCCTGCGCCGGCGGCACACCGCTATGCCACCGTGGTGATCGACGCCGAGACCCATGAGCGGATCGACGTGCTGCCTGACCACACGGCCGACACGCTGGAAACGTGGCTGCGCGAGCACCCGGGCGTCGAGGTCGTGTGCCGCGACGGCTCAGCCACCTACGCCGAGGCCATCCGCCGCGCCCTGCCCGACGCAGTGCAGGTCGCCGACCGGTGGCACCTGTGGCACAACCTGTGTGAAGCCGCCCTGAGCGAGGTCAAGGCGCACAGCACCTGCTGGGCCGCCGTGCTGGACTCGCCGCTTTACGAGGGGCCTCGCGCCCAGACCACCCTGGAACGCCGGCACCAGGTCCACGGCCTGCTCGACCAGGGCGTGGACCTGCTGGAGTGCGCCCGCCGCCTGGAACTGGCCCTGAACACCGTTCCTCACCAGGCCCGACAACCTCAAGACCGAACATCACGACCTCCCGGCACGGCTCACCGCCGCCTGCCCCGAGATGACCCAACCGGTCGCCAACATAAGGGACTTCGCCAAATTCCTGACGCCTCGACAAGGAAATGCCGACGGGCTCTCGCGCTGGATCGTCCAGGCCCGCGCAACCGATCCGCCCCATCTGCACTCCTTCACCCGGGGCCTGGACCGAGACCGCGACGCCGTGATCGCCGCGCTCACACTTCCGTACAGCAACGGCCCCACCGAGGGCGTCAACACCAAGACCAAGCGGATCGCACGCCAGATACATGGACGAGCAGGCTTCACCCTTCTTCGCCACCGCATCCTCCTCGGATAGCGACACACTCCGTCACCACCGAATATGAGACAGGGTCGTTAGTTTTACAGTCCCCCGCTCGGCTCAAGCGCCGAGACCACCGATATGCGGTGTTGACGGCGTGCGTTGACCGATCACCTTGCGGCGCCGGAAAATCCAACCCTCCGCCGTGGCCGGGCTAGCCGAGCAGGGTCTCGAGATCCACGTGCTCCAGGCCGTGGGCGTCGGCGATCTCCTTGTAAACCACCTTGCCGTCATGGGTGTTGAGGCCCTTGGCCA
>CBFHCJ010000391.1:0-6638 GCA_965654005.1 uncultured Streptomyces sp.
GCGCCGGTGCGGCAGCGCGAGCAGCGCGGCCTGCCGCACATCCTCCGCCAGCACATCGGTCCGCCCGGCCCACGCGGCCAGCGCCGTCGCGGTGCGCGCCATCACGATGTCGGCACGCATGCCGTCCACCTCGAAGGCCGCAGCGGTGGCCGCGATCTGCCGAAGCGCACCATCGCCCAGCCTGACCCGCGGCAACAACTCCCGTGCCGCGATGATCCGTTGCCGTACGGCCGCCTCCTCCTCCGCCCACCGCGCGGCGAACCCGGCGGGGTCGGCGTCGTACGCCAGTCGCCGCTTGACGACCTCCACCCGCTGGTCAGGCTCGCGCGAGGCGGCGACCT
Source organism: uncultured Streptomyces sp. (assembly GCA_965654005.1). Lineage (GTDB taxonomy): Bacteria > Actinomycetota > Actinomycetes > Streptomycetales > Streptomycetaceae > Streptomyces. Next base: position 342 of record CBFHCJ010000391.1, read on the forward strand.
CGACGGTCAGCCCGAACCGGTCCAGCAGTTGCGGCCGCAGCTCGCCCTCCTCGGGGTTCATGGTTCCGACGAGCAGGAAACGGGCGGCGTGTCGTACGGAGACACCCTCGCGCTCCACGTACGAGGCACCCATGGCGGCGGCGTCCAGGAGCAGGTCGACCAGATGGTCGTGGAGGAGGTTGACCTCGTCGACGTACAGGATTCCGCGGTGGGACTGCGCCAAGAGGCCCGGCTCGAAGGCCTTGACGCCCTCCGCCAAGGCACGCTCGATGTCCAGCGCTCCGACAAGGCGGTCCTCGCTGGCACCGACGGGGAGCTCGATCATGCGCGCGGGCCGCTGGATGCCGGCACCTGGCTCGTGAGGCCCGTCCGGGCATCCGGGGTCGGGCGCGGCCGGGTCGCAGGAGAAGCGACAGCCCAGGACCACGTCCAGGTCAGGCAGAAGAGCCGACAGGGCGCGGACGGCGGTACTTTTGGCGGTTCCCTTCTCCCCACGTACGAGAACGCCACCCACCTGCGGCGACACTGCGTTGAGCAGCAGAGCCAACCGCAGGTCGTCCTGTCCGACGACGGCAGTGAAGGGATAGGGCGTGGTCACGCGGCGATCACTCCTTCGATTGACTCGCGGCAGAGCGGCTCGGATTCAAGCTGTGGGTCCGCCATGGTCGAGTTCCGGTCCCCGCTGACGCGGGGGTGATCCGAGTACGAGGTTGCCCTCATGGCCATCCCGTGTGTGCTCCCCGCCGACGCGGGGGTTCCCAGGGGGATCACGCGTCTCCCTCCAGATCTCCCTCAAGCTCGAGGTAGGTCGCCCGGAGCCGGTCCAGGGTCTCCTGGTCCGGCTCAGCCCACAGCCCGCGGTCCGCCGCCTCCAGCAGCCGTTCCGTGATGCCGCGCAGGGCCCAGGGGTTGGACTTCTTCATGAAGTCGCGGTTCTCGGCATCGAAGACGTACTCCGCCGACAACTTTTCGTACATCCAGTCATCGACCACGCCCGCCGTGGCGTCGTACCCGAACAGGTAGTCCACGGTCGCCGCCATCTCGAAGGCACCCTTGTAGCCGTGCCTCCTCATCGCGCTCATCCAACGGGGGTTGACCACACGAGCCCGGAAAACCCGGTGGGTCTCCTCGCCCAGCGTGCGGGTCTTCACCTGGTCCGGTACGGCCGAGTCACCGACGTAGGCCTCGGGGCTCGCCCCCGTCAGGTGCCGCACCATCGCGACCATGCCGCCGTGGTACTGGAAGTAGTCGTCCGCGTCGACGAGGTCGTGCTCGCGGGTGTCGACGTTCTTGGCGGCGACGGCGATCCGCCGGAACGCCGTCTCCATGTCTCCGCGTGCCGCCCGCCCGTCGAGCCCGCGCCCGTACGCGTAGCCGCCCCACACGGCGTACACCTCGGCGAGGTCCGCGTCGGACCGCCAGTTGCGGGCGTCGATCAGCGGCAGCAGACCGGCACCGTACGCGCCCGGCTTCGACCCGAAGATACGGGCCGTCGCGCGCCGCCGGTCGCCGTGCTGAGCGGTGTCCTCGTCGGCGTGGGCACGGACGAAGTTCCGCTCGGCGGGCTCCTCCAACTCGGCCACCGCTCGCACCGCATCGTCGATCAGCCCGACGACGTGCGGGAACGCGTCCCGGAAGAAGCCCGAGATACGGACGGTGACGTCGATGCGGGGGCGACCGAGTTCGGTGAGCGGCACGATCTCGAATCCGGTCACGCGGCGCGAGGCGTCGTCCCAGACCGGGCGGCAGCCCAGCAGCGCCAGGATCTCCGCGATGTCGTCGCCCTGGGTGCGCATGGCGGACGTGCCCCACACGGTCAGGCCGACCGACTTGGGGTACTCGCCGGTGTCCTGCAGATAGCGGGCGACGAGCGAGTCGGCGAGCGACTGCCCGACCTCCCAACTCAGCCGCGACGGGATGGCCTTGGGGTCCACGGAGTAGAAGTTGCGGCCCGTCGGCAGGACGTTGACGAGACCGCGGGTCGGGGAGCCGGACGGGCCCGCCGGGACGTACCCGCCGTCGAGCGCCTTGAGGATGTGGCCGATCTCGTCGGTCGTACGGGCCAGCCGCGGGACGACCTCGGTGCAGGCGAACTCCAGCACGGCGACGGCGTCCGGGAGTCCGGTGCCCAGGACGTCACCGATGAGAGCACCGCTCTCGGCCGCGACCCACCCGCGCTCCTCCATCCCCTCCGCGATCCGCCGGCACAGCTGCTCCAGCAGGTCGATCGCGTCGGCGGCGCTACGGGACGGGCCTTCGACGAGGTCCGTCAGCTCCACCGGCACCTTCACCGGCGCGCCCGGCTCGGCGAGCAGCTCCTTCTCCACCAGCCCGAAGTGCTCGGCCAGCGAGGCCCGCAGCCCCGGCAGAGCGTTCGCCTGCCCGCCCCACACCTGGGATGCGCGCAGCACGGCGAGCACGAGGTTCACCCGCGGCTCGCCGACCGGGCCGCCGCCCAGGATGTGCAGGCCGTCGCGGATCTGCACGTCCTTGATCTCGCACAGATAGCCGTCGATGTGCATGACGAACTCGTCGAACTCGTCTTCGTCCGGCTGCGCGTCCACGTGCAGGTCGTGGTGCAGTTCGGCGGCCTTGACGAGGGTCCAGATCTGCGCCCGTACGGCCGGTGCCTTCGTCGGGTCCAGATCGGAGACGAGCGCGTACTCGTCGAGGAGCTGCTCCAGCTTGGCCAGGTCGCCGTACGTGTCGGCACGCGCCATCGGCGGTACGAGGTGGTCGACGACCGTGGCGTGGCCGCGCCGCTTGGCCTGGGTGCCCTCGCCGGGGTCGTTGACGATGAAGGGGTAGATCAGGGGCAGGTCGCCCAGGACCGCGTCCGGCGCGCACCCGCGCGACAGCCCGAGGCCCTTGCCCGGCAGCCACTCCATCGTGCCGTGCTTGCCCATGTGGACGATGGCGTCGGCGCCGAAGCTGTTTTCCAGCCAGCGGTACGCCGCCATGTAGTGGTGCGACGGCGGCATGTCCGGGTCGTGGTAGATCGCGATCGGGTTCTCGCCGAAGCCGCGCGGCGGCTGGATCATCACGACGACGTTCCCGAACTGGAGGGAGGCGAGGACGATGTCGTCCCCGTCGACGTAGAGGGAGCCCGGCGGCTCGCCCCAGGCCTGAAGCATCGCGTCCCGCAGCTCCGGGTCCAGCTTGTCGAACCACGCCCGGTAGTCGGCGAGCGGCACGCGCGCGGGCGCGGCGGCCAGCTGGTCCTCCGTCAGCCACTCGACGTCGTGGCCACCGGCCTCGATGAGGCGGTGGATCAGCTCGTCGCCGCCCGCCGGGTACTCGGTCAGGCCGTACCCGGCGTCACGCAGCGCGTCCAGGACGCGTACCGCGGAGGCGGGGGTGTCGAGACCGACCGCGTTGCCCACCCGCGAGTGCTTGGTCGGGTAGGCGGTGAAGACGAGCGCGAGCTTCTTCTCCGCGTTCGGCTTGTGCTTCAACCGGGCGTGCCGTACGGCGATCCCGGCGACGCGTGCGGCCCGCTCGGGGTCGGCGACGTACACCGGCACGTCGTCCGGACCCTGCTCCTTGAAGGAGAAGGGGACCGTGATGAGGCGGCCGTCGAACTCCGGGATCGCGACCTGCATCGCCGCGTCCATGGGGGAGAGGGCGGCGTCGGACTCGTCCCACGCGGCGCGCGAGGAGGTGAGGCACAGACCCTGCAGTACCGGAACGTTGAGGTCCGCGAGCGCCCCGATGTCCCAGGACTCTTCGTCACCGCCCGCCGACGCCTGCGAGGCGTGCGTGCCGCCGGCGGCGAGGACCGTGGCGACCAGGGCGTCGGTCCGGCCGAGGATCTCGTACAGCCCGGCGTCCGCACCCCGCAGCGAACCGCAGTAGACAGGGAGGGCGTTGGCGCCCTGCGCCGCGACCGCGTCGCACAGCGTGTCCACGAACGCGGTGTTGCCGCTCAGCTCATGGGCCCGGTAGAAGAGCACGCCCACGGTGGGGCGGCCCTCGACGAACGGACGCTCGCCGTGGACACCGTACTCGGGCATCTTCTGCGGCTCGACGAACCCCTCGCCGGTCAGCAGCACGGTGTCGGACAGGAAGCGGGCCAGTTCCGTGAGGTTGGCGGGACCGCCCTCGACGAGGTAGCGCAGCGCCTCGGCCACGACCCCCGCGGGCACGGACGACTCGGCCATCAACTCGGCGTCGGGGACGGCCTCTCCGCCGAGCAGCACCGTCGGGATGCCGGAGGCCTTCAGCCGGGCCAGCCCGTCCTCCCAGGCCCGCTTGCCGCCCAGCAGCCGTACGACGGCGATGTCCGCGCCCTCGATCAGCCGCGGCAGCTCCTCCGTGACGTCCACGCGGGTCGGGTTGCCGATCCGGTAGGGCGCGCCGGAGGCACGGGCCGCCAGCAGATCGGTGTCGGCGGACGACAACAACAACACTGTGCTCATGCGGGCGCTCCCGGTGGAATGAAAGGCAGTCCTTGCGGCGCGCCCGACTCGATGAGCCGCCACAGCGCGTCCGTGTCCGCGTGCTGTTCGATCAGATCGCCGAGCCGGTCGAGCTGCTCCTCGCGCAGCGCGGCGAACGACGTGTCGGCGGCGGGCACGAAGCGGCGGCCCGCGGTGGCCGCCACCTCACGCAGAAACGCTCGCCGGAAACCGTCCGACTCCAGCGAGCCGTGCCAGTGCGTGCCCCAGACGGCGCCGACCCGGCAGCCGTCCAAGCTGTGTCCATCGTCATCAGAGATGAACGTGTCGCCGCCCTGGACTTCGGCGACCCCGTGGTGGATCTCATATCCCTCGACGTCCTCACCGAGGGCTTTGCCGACGGTGCGGGTCAGGGTCTTCTCGCGCGCGAACCGCACCCGTACGGGGAGCACTCCGAGCCCTTGGACCCGACCGGCTCGCGACTCCACCTCGTCCTCGATGTGCTCGCCGAGGATCTGGAAGCCACCGCAGACGCCCAGGACCGGACGGCCCTCGGCGGCTCTTTTCACGATCGCCTCGGCCAGCCCGCGCTCGCGCAGCCACTCAAGGGCCCTGACGGTCCCCCGGGTGCCCGGAACGACCACCAGGTCGGCGTCGGCCAGTTCCTCGGGCCGGTCCACGAACCGGACCACCACACCCGGCTCGGCGGCCAGCGCGTCCACGTCCGTGAAGTTGGACATGAGGGGGACGGCACAGACGGCGACGCGCAGGACGTCCTCGCCGAAGGGCGGGGCGACGGTTGACTCGCGCACGGTTCCCCGAAGCGACACCCTCCCCCGAGCTCTCGACTCCGCTCCAGCAGGGGGGACCCCCATCCCGTCCTCCTCGTCGATCCCGAGCCCGTGCCTGAACGGCAGGACCCCGTACGTCCGCCGCCCGGTGAGCCCGTGCAGCATGTCGAGCCCCGGTTCGAGGAGCGAGACGTCGCCCCGGAACTTGTTGACGAGGAACCCGGCGACGAACTCCTGGTCCTCGCGCGACAGCAGGGCGACGGTCCCGAAGAAGGAGGCGAAGACCCCGCCGCGGTCGATGTCGCCCACGACGAGCACGGGCAGCCGTGCGCTGCGCGCGATGCCCATGTTCACGATGTCGGTCCGCCGCAGATTGATCTCGGCGGGACTGCCCGCCCCCTCACAGATCACCGCGTCATACGTGCCCCGCAACTCGGCGAGGCAGTCGAGGACCGTGCCGAGGAGCTGCTGTTGCCGCCCCCCGTGGTACCCGCGCGCGCTGAGCTCGCCGACCGGCTTGCCCAGGAGCACGACCTGACTGCTCTGCTCGCCGCCGGGCTTGAGCAGGACCGGGTTCATGAGCGCGGTCGGCTCGATGCGGCACGCCTGGGCCTGCATGGCCTGCGCCCGCCCGATCTCGGCGCCCTCGCGCGTGACGAAGGAGTTCAGGGACATGTTCTGCGCCTTGAAAGGCGCGACCTTGACGCCCTGCCGCACAAGCCACCGGCAGATCCCGGCGGTGACGACGCTCTTGCCGGCGTCGGAGGTGGTGCCGGCGACGAGGAGACCACCACTCATGACGTACGCCCCTTCTTCAGCATCCGTGCGGCCGCGCACACCCCGAGCGCGAGCCAGCTCACGCGCCGTGAGAGCCGTGCGGCGCGCTCGATGTCCTGGACCTGGACGGCGCGCCCGGCGCCGTTGAGTACGGGCCGGTGCTCCACGCGCCCCCTGTACGACAGTGTCCCGCCCAGCCGCACCCCGAGCGCCCCCGCGAACGAGGCCTCCACGGGCCCGGCGTTGGGGCTCGGATGCTTCGCGGCGTCGGCACGCCAGGCGCGCACGGCGCCGCGCGGAGCCGGGCCCGCCGCTGCCGCGAGCACGGCGGT